>CANCJF010000025.1 GCA_947378245.1 Bacteroidota bacterium | reverse complement strand
TGGAACAGAGATTCCAGAAGCGACCATTGAATTGATATTGAAAAACCTAGATATTCACGTAGTTTCAAAAAATGAAAGTGTTTGGAAATTAGCACTTCCTGCATATCGTGTAGATGTGTTGCGTGAAGTGGATGTGATTGAAGAAGTGTTGCGTATCTACGGATTTAACAATGTTCCACTTCCTGAAAAATTAAATACCACGATCACGTTGCGTACAAAACCTGATTTAGAAAAAGTGCAAGCTTCTTTGTCTGAATTTTTAGTTGGGTTTGGGTGTAATGAAATGATGAACAACTCATTAACTTCTTCTATTTATAGTAAAAATTTCGGTAACGAAGCGTTCAGTGAAGCGCACAATGTGGCGATGTTAAACCCATTGAGTCAAGAGTTAGATGTGATGCGTCAGACTTTAATTTATAGTGTGTTGGAAGTGGTTGCACACAATCAAAACAGACAAAATGCGGATGTGCGTTTGTTTGAATTTGGGAAAACGTATCAAAAAGTAGGAGAAACATACAACGAAAATAAACGTTTATTAGTAGCTATTTCAGGTAGAAAAGAAGTCGAGCAATGGAATAATCCAGCTACAAAAACTTCTTTTTATACAATTAAAGGATTAGTTGCTGGAATTGTACAGCGTTTAGGATTGGATTCATTTTTGTCGGAAGATGTGTTAGAAAATAGTTTGCTAACCGATGGTGTTTCCTTGTTTGTATTGAAAAAGAAAGTAGGAGAAATTGGTTGGGTTTCTGCAAAAGTGCGTAAGCATTTTGGAATCAAACAAGAGGTATATATCGCTGATTTGGATTGGGATGCATTGACAGAACAATTGAAATTGGTAAAAGTGGTGTACAAAGAATTACCTAAAACCTTTGAAGTACGACGTGATTTCTCATTCTTATTGAATGAAAACGTACGTTTTAAAGACATTGAAAAGATTTCCTTAGGCGTAGACCGTAAAATTTTGAAGAAAGTCAGTTTGTTTGATGTTTACGAAGGCAAGAATTTGGAGGAAGGTAAAAAATCATATGCGGTTTCATACCATTTCCAAGATGCAGAGAAAACATTGAAAGACGAGCAAGTAGATGGAGTGATGGAAAAGATTCGTAAAGAATTGGAAGCGAAGTTAGAAGCGCAGTTGAGGTAATTATGATTTATAAATGATGAATTATAAATCGAATTAATAAACAATAAATTATCTTTGTGGTAATGGAAAAACAAGTCATTTTAAATGAAAAGCAATTTGAGTTAACCTTAAATCGACTTTGTTATCAGTTAATTGAGAATCATAATCAATTCGAAGATACGGTGTTAATTGGTTTGCAACCAAGAGGGGTGAATGTCCTCAACCGTTTAAAAATCCGTTTGGAGCAAATTTTAGGTAAGCCAGTTGTGTGCGGAGCGTTGGATATTACGTTTTACCGTGACGACTTTAGAAGACGTGAGCGTCCGATTATTCCTAGTGCCACAAATATTGATTTTATTGTTGAAAATAAGCGTGTTGTCTTGATTGATGACGTGTTATATACGGGTCGTACGATTCGTTCGGGGATTGATGCAATGATGGCGTATGGTCGACCAGCAAGTGTAGAGTTGTTGGCCTTGGTGGATCGTCGTTTTAAACGTCAATTACCAATTCAAGCAGATTACGTTGGGAAAACCATCGATACCTTAGCGACAGAGCGCGTGAATGTGGAGTGGAAAGAGGTAGAAGGAGAAGATAAAGTAGTACTTTTTACACAAGAAAGAGAGAGCAATGGATAATTTAAGTGTAGAACATTTAATAGGGATT
The DNA here is from genome assembly GCA_947378245.1 of Bacteroidota bacterium. Taxonomy (GTDB): domain Bacteria; phylum Bacteroidota; class Bacteroidia; order Flavobacteriales_D; family Crocinitomicaceae; genus CANHVK01. Next base: position 21,829 of record CANCJF010000025.1, on the reverse strand, counting down.
AAAGACCTAACGGAAAACGACATTCAGTTGATTTTCAAGACTGCGGATAGTTTTAAAGAAATTATCAATCGTCCAATTAAGAAGGTACCTTCGTTGCGTGATATTACCATTGCGAATTTGTTTTTTGAGAATTCAACACGTACGCGACTTTCGTTTGAGTTAGCACAAAAACGTTTATCTGCGGATGTAATCAATTTCAGTGCTTCTTCGAGTTCGGTGAAGAAAGGAGAAACCTTAATCGATACAGTTAATAACATTTTATCGATGAAGGTAGATATGGTAGTGATGCGTCACCCAAATCCAGGAGCGGCTCATTTCTTATCTACCAAAGTAAAAGCGAAAATCATCAATGCAGGAGATGGAACGCATGAACATCCAACACAAGCCTTGCTAGATGCGTATTCTATTCGTGAGCGTTTAGGAGATGTGGCAGGTAAAAAAGTAGTAATTGTTGGTGATATTTTACATTCCCGTGTTGCACTTTCTAATATCTATTGTTTGCAAAAATTAGGAGCGGAAGTGATGGTTTGTGGACCGACTACTTTGATCCCAAAATACATTCAAGACCTTGGAGTAAAAGTTGAGCACAACTTACGTAAAGCATTAGATTGGTGTGATGTAGCAAACATGTTGCGTATCCAGTTGGAACGTCAAGATATCAAGTATTTCCCATCGTTACGTGAATACTCGATGCAGTATGGATTAAACAAAGAAATCTTAGGATCCTTAGATAAAGAAATCGTTGTGATGCACCCAGGACCAATCAACCGTGGGGTAGAAATCACGAGTGATGTTGCGGACAGTAAACAATCGATTATCTTGGATCAAGTGGAGAATGGGGTAGCTGTTCGTATGGCTGCCACTTATTTGTTGGCTTCGAAAATAGAGAGGTAATTAACATTTCGTTGTTTGTTTGATTTTTAAAATTGTGAAACACACATCTTATTATCGCGTATATTTGGCGTAATTATTAAGACCTATGAATTTCGTTGTTACAGAAAATACACATTTTGCGCTCGTAACGTCCAAAGTGGATAAATTGGATGCTTCCAACGCTTCGGATTTGAAAAATGAATTAATCATCTTAAATAAAAAAGGGATTAACTCCATCGTTATTGATTTATCTGCAACAAAATACTGTGATTCATCTGGATTAAGTGCGATTTTAGTGGCAAATCGCTTGTGTAAAGATACCAACGGAAAATTTGCATTAAGCGGTTTACAAGCGAATGTGACTAAAATGATCGCAATTTCTCAATTAGACAAAGTTTTATCTATCACTTCATCAATTGAAGAGGCAACTGCGTTGATGGCGAACTAAGTATGTCGTTTCAACTAACTATTTTAGGTTCTGGAGCTGCTTTACCTACTGCATTTCGTAAGCCTACGTCTCAATACATTAATTGCAACGAACGACACATTTTGATAGATTGTGGCGAAGGAACACAATCTCAAATTCGTATTGCAGGAATTAAACTTCAAAAAATCACTCATATATTAATTTCGCACCTACATGGCGACCACTATTTTGGTTTGGTAGGCTTGTTGAGTACCATGCATTTGTTGGGTCGCGACCAAGGAATAACCATCTACGGACCTGAAGAATTGGAGCAAATTGTGCGTATGCAGTTGGAAGTAGGTCATGCGAAACTAGGATTTTCATTGGAGTTTGTACCTTTAAACGGCAAAGAGAATCGTTTGTTGTTTGAAGATAAATGTCTTGAAATTCATACGTTTCCACTAAAACATAAGATTCCAACTAACGGATTTATCATCAAAGAAAAGCCAAAAGATCGATCCATTATTGGAGAGGTATTGCGTGAATCTGGGGTTTCACTGATGGCTGTACCTTATTTTAGAAGGGGAGAAGACTTTGTAAGCGAAGATGGTGAGACGTATTATGCAGATGATTTTACCTATGCGCCAAAATCGTCTAGATCGTATGCGTTTTGTTCGGATACCATCTATACAGAAAGCATACTCCCATACATACAAGGGGTGGATGTGTTGTATCACGAAGCGACCTTCACTGAAAAAGAAGCAGATCGCGCGAAAGCTACCATGCATTCCACAGCAAAACAAGCAGCGACTATTGCTCAAAAAGCAGGAGTTGGTCGTTTGTTGTTAGGACACCTAAGTGCCCGATTTGATGGGGTAGAAGCGCATTTGAAAGAAGCGAGTCCTGTGTTTGAGAATGTGGTGGTGGTGAGTGATTTTGATGTGGTGGAGATTTGAAAATTTATATTTGTTATTTAAATAGTTTTTTGGTTTCAAATGATTGTAAAACAATCATTTGTTTAATTGCAATTTTGTTCAGTTTTAATATTCTTTCAGTCTGATTTAATCCTTCATTGATAAATAAAGCATTGATGTTCTCAAGATTTGATAGGCATATTAATTGATTAATAGTTGAATAATCTCGAATGTTTCCTTTGTAGTTAGGGTTCTCGATTCTCCACTCTTTTGCTGTTTTTCCAAATAATGCCAAGTTTAAGACATCTGCTTCATTCGCATAAATTTGAGAAGCTTGTTGTGGTGTTATTTCATTCGGTAATAAATTTACTTTTATTGCATCAGTATGAATATGATAGTTAATTTTGGATAATTCTCTTTTTGCAGTCCAACCAATTTGTTTTTGTTCTTCTTCTTTTAGTCTTTGAAATTCTGTGATTAAGTATAATTTGAAAGGAACACTAATTGCGGAACCAAATTCGAAGGCAATGTCTTTATGAGCAAATGTACCTCCGTATTTCCCTTTTTTAACAATTACCCCAATTGCTTTTGTTTTGTCTATCCATTCAGAAACACTGATTACAAAATTAGGAAGACCTGCTTGTATTTTAAAGTGGTCAGATTCCACCACTTTAAAATTTGAATTATTGATTTCTTCCCATACACTTAAAAATTCAAGAGCATAACGAGTTCTTAACCAGTTTTTAATAATATCAGCTGCTCTACTTGCAGTATCTTTAGAATTTGCCATGTCTGTGAGAGAAATATAATCTTGCTCATTTACAGATACGATTGTTATTTCATTATTTTCAACTTTGATTTTAGCCATAATTCACACTTAATTTTTCAATTTATTATCAATTCCAAAATTTGAATTTTACACATAAATAACTTATTTTAAGTTAATAGAATTAATTTATTTTTAAATATTCTTCATTTTTTTCCAAGTCACAGATGTGAGACCAATTCAATTTGTGAGACACTGTCTCACAAATTGGATAACATTTATAAAACTGCCGCATATAGTTAAGGTTGGAACGACTAAAACCTTTACCATGTAATTGCATTAAATCTTTTGATAATTTTTCTAAAAGCGATGTTCCATATTTTGCTTTTTCATTTCCTTTTTGTTCAAATTCAATAATATATTGTCATATTTTCCAATAGGTAGTAACCATTACTGAATTTATTGCTTGTGATGCTTTTTGAAAACCTCTGTTATAAGTATCTGAAATATGTTCTACCAATCCATGGTATTTATTTGTAGTAGACTTGTTTTTTGAAATCATCTAGATTAATTTTTGATTATTTACTAGTCTAATTTAATGATTAAAATTTAATTAATTGTTTTGGTGGGTATTTTTTTTTGATTTATTCAGAACTTAGATAAGTGTAATAAAAGTAGGTTAGATGTCAGTTTTAGAGTGTTTTAACTTGTCGGAAATTCCGACGAGTTGATTTTACTAATCAAGACCTTTACAATTGGAGACAGATAAATTTTACAGTGCAAAAGTTCTTGATGAGCATCATTCAGGAATTTAAAACACCGTTGATCCTCCATATAAAGTAACACCTTCAAGATAATGTGAGTTTTTGTAGTATTCCCATCCATGATATAAAATTAAATTATTTACTACCTCATTCTTTTCTGCATTATATACTTTAAAATATGAAAGATAATTCATTAAATAAATACCTTTTCCATCACCCCAACTTTTGCCACCATATTGAATTTTATCAATGATGGGATTTTCAATTTTATAATTAGAAGTCATTCTAAATTCATTCATAAATAGTTGGATTCGATTTCCTTCAATTGAAAGTTGTAAAGTATTCTAACTCATTTTGGACTGTGGTATTGTTATTATACTTTCATTGATTTCTTTTGATTCATCAACATATTTTAAGTGAAATTCACCAGGAAAAGATTTGTGTTCGGATGAGTAATTACTATTTCTTGTACGATGAACCAATTTTAAGTGCTAAGGTATTGTATGAGAATAGATTCACTCGTAATAATAATTTAATTCATCCAAATTATCTGTTGTTTCAAAAATAACCTTACGACCTTTTGATTTTTCAAAAATATCAATGATTTTGTCGTTTGAATAGGTATCAATATACAACCAAAACGGTTGCGCTTTTGGATACATTTTCAAATATTCTGATGAATATTTTATTATCTTTTCGATTTGTGTCATTTGATTGGTTTTACTCTGAGAATGATTAAATTTAAAATTTTTCAAGTAAAAACATAAACTTTATATCGAAAAAAAGTTAGAAAAATAATCTTCAAAAGTATTACAAAATAAAATTGATTATGATCGAGTTAGAAAAATTCCAGGACCATTTAAATACAATCAAACAAGAAGATTGGGAAAAATTATTTATCAAACTTCCAGAAATTGAGAGTGCAAATAGTTTTGGTGATGAAATAGAAAGTCAACAAAACGAAGATAGAACATTTACATTTCCGTATTGGAATAATTCTTTTATTGTGGATGAAGTATGTTCAATAATCAATGAATTACAATTAGCACCAAATTTTGATTGGAATAGTTGGGAAGAAGGTCGGTTGATTCTTAAACGTAAAGATTTCGATTTTACAACTCTGGATACTTTTACGTTATGTAAATTCTTTACAACCATTATTAGAGCGAACAGATTTATTGATGGATATTTAGTTTATAACTTTGAGAATGGAAATGTTTTCAAGATAATTTCGGCGATTAAACAAAATCAACTTGTGTAATTCTAAATCCCCCAACACCAAGGTTGACGATTAATGAGTTTGATAATATCAGTTTGATTATTTATTTTTGATAAAAAAATCTTCATGATAGAGAAATTACTAATACTTGCAGTGCTTATCGGTGTCGTATTAATCATTTACACATTCAACGAGTTAAATAAATTAACTTCCATTAGTAAGTCAAAGAAAAACCTGATTACGTATGTCACGATATTTTTTCCTATTGTAGGGGTGTTTTGGGTGTTGTATTTGAGAAATGAAAGGGTGTGATTTTACTTTTATTTTCTTAAAAAAAAATAAAAAGCTTACTGTGATATATCAATTTTAAACAAATTATTCCCTAAAATAACTACCTGCTAACACCTCGCATTCCACCATAATTTCAAAGAATTTTTTATACACATCCGGAAAATCATTGGAGCCAAACGATTTTTTCTTTTTCGATTGAAACGTGCGACTCATTTCCCATTGTGTACCGTCAAAAATAAATTGGAAATAGTCTTTCTTCCATTTGGAGGTTGTTATAAAAGTTTCTAGTTTGACTTTTAGTTGCTTTGGGAGTATGTGGACTAGTTGAGGTATTTTAATAGTATCGTCTTTTCGATACGATTGGTCGTACAGCGATTTGTAACGGTTATATACTAAGATGCCATTCAAAAATCGAATTTCTTCAATTTCTGAATCATATCCCCCTTGATGAAAATGAAAACCAACACTGCCTTCCGATTGAGATGTTGCTAAGAAGTCTTCGGTTAGAATCTGCTTAAACTTTTCTGGTAATTGGTAAAGTGTTTCATAGTCAAGTTTATCGATTAACTTTCTGTCGAGGTATCCCATTCCATCCTTACGATAACTGATGCAACAGGTTTCACATCCCCATTTCGGCTGATCATCAAAAATACAACAACCTCCAATGATTATTCTGCCGAACATTAAATCCTCTTTAATTGCTTCATAATTCGGTTCTCCATACATCCAACGAGCCATTGGTTCCTTGCACACCAAACATTTTTTGCGATTGTCTTTCATAGTTTACATACTTTAAACCTCAAAAATACAGTCGCAGAACGTAAATTATTTATGTTGTAAAGATAAATACCCCACCAGCGCCATTTTCAAATTTTCAAATTTACAAATCTCCCCATCACACAATTTTCAAATCAGCTAATTTTCAAATTTTCAAATTAGATTTACCAAATCTCCACAAATTTTCCAGTCCCATTGCGCATTTCGTCTCCTTCTTTCACCTCAAACGCATCAAAAAATGAAGGGATGTTTTTCAACGGACCATTTACGCGGTACATACCTGGACTATGTGGGTCGTTTAACAAACGGTTTTTCAATTCTTGTTCAGTGTACGTGATTTTAAATACTTGCGCCATCGCGATGAAGAAACGTTGTTCAGGGGTGAAGCCAAAACGTTTTTTACCAGACTTAAATTCTTTTGTTTTCGTGTACGCTTGGTAAGCCAATAATATTCCTCCAAGATCGGCGATGTTTTCTCCCATGGTTAGTTCTGGGTTGACACAGTGTTCTGGGAAAGGGCAGAAGCTAGCGAAAGTTTCGCCGTAGATTTTTGTTTTGTCTTCGAATTTCTTTTTGTCGCTTTCGGTCCACCAATCGGAGAAACTTCCGTCAGCTGCAAATTTCGCTCCGACATCGTCAAATCCGTGGGTAAGTTCGTGACCAATGATCATTCCGATACGAGAAAAGTTGAGCGCATCTTCTGCGTTCACATCAAAGAAAGGTGCTTGCATGATTCCTGCAGGAAAGATGATTTCGTTTTGGGAAGCATCGTAAAAAGCGTTGATCATGTGTGCGGCAACTCCCCATCGCGTTTTGTCAACAGGTAGTGATAAGTCAGCAATACTTTTGTCGAATTCGTATTTTTTACAAGCGTTAAAATTTTCTATATACGTAGTAGGAGAAAGGGTGATTTTGGAATAATCTTCCCATTTGTCTGGGAACCCTAATTTGCGGTGTATCGCTTGAAGTTTTTTGTTTGCTTCTGTCTTTGTAGAGTCCGACATCCAAGTAGAGGCGTTGATACGTTCTTTGTATGCAAGGATAAGTAGGTCTACCATTTCGTTGATCTTTACTTTTGCCTCGTTCGAGAAGTTCTTTTCTACGAATAATTGTCCCAAAACTTCCCCAATTGGTAAATTTGTTAGTTCATTTACTGCTTTATCTGAGATAGGTTTATCTGTTGATTTACCGGTTAATACAGTTTGATAAAAATAAAAGTTTAATTTTGCGAAATCTTCCGTTAACTTATTTGAATAATAGGAGATTAGCATTGATTTTAAGTAACTTTTCCAAGTCTCTAATGGGATTTCATTAAAAATCGTTGGAATTTTGCTGATGTAATTGGTTTGTCCTACAATAAAATAGTCCACTTTTGGAATTCCAAGCGACTTTAAATAGCTTTCAAAATGGATGTCATTTAGTTGTTGAGTGAGTTGGTTTGCGCCAATTTTGTTATAAGTATTATCTGGATTTCTCGCTTCCGCTGGCGACATCATTTCGCTTGCTAAACGCATTTCAATTTGGTAGGAGTTTTGCGCGTTTGTTGTTGCTTCGCTTTCGGATAAACCTGCTAGTTTGAACAGGTCAATTAGGTATTGTTTGTATTTCTCAAGGATCTCTTTTTTGTTTTCTTGGGTGTAATATAACTTGTTTGGAAGTCCAAGTCCGCTTTGTCCCAAGTACACACAATTCACATTAATGTTCTTCAAATCTTGTCCAATTCCTAGGGAGAAAAGGGCAGAGACACCACGCTTATGTAGGTCGGCCAATAACGTGATGAATTGTTCTTTGTTCGTGATTTGATCGATGCGGGTTAGATCGTTTTGTATTGGGGTAATGCCTAATTTATTGCGCGTTTCCATATCAATGAAAGAAGCGTAGTAATTCCCAATCAATGCTTCGTTGGCGTTTTTTAGTTGATTCTTAGCGCTTTCAAGAATTTCGATCAACTTCTTTTTGTTGTTGATGTCCAACTCATTCATACTTCCCCAGCGGGATTCCGTTTTAGGTACAGGGTTATTTTTGACCCAATTGCCATTTGCGTAGTCGAAAAAGTTGGTTTTTGGACTCACCGCACGATTCATGTACGAAGTGTCGATACTCGTTTTTTCCTTTTTCTTTTGTCCGTAAGAAAAGGTAATGGAGGTCGTGATTGCAAGACCTAAAAGGAAGTTGTTTTTTGTCATAAAAGATTAATTTAAAAGCATTTCTACATAATCGTAGTCGTATTCTCGGTATTCTCGAATCGACTTGAAGTGAAAATCATGGTAGAAATGTTCCAGGTATTTCAATGCGGCAATGCGCACAGGTTGTTCTTTATTTGAATAATGGGTATAAATAAATTGGATGCATTCACTTAGTAATTTACTCCCCAATTTTTGACGTCTATACGTGGGAGCAATTACAATTCTTCCTATGGATACCTCATCAAATACGAGGTTAGGAGGAATGATGCGTGCAGTTCCAATAATTTCGTTTGTTGCAACGTCGGTCGCGAGTAGGTGATGACACTGAGGGTCTAATCCATCCACTTCCGGATAGGGACAATCTTGTTCAATCACAAACACAGCAACGCGAAGTTGTAGCATGTTGTGGTATTCCAATGCAGTTAGTTCAGAAAAATGTTTTATTTCCCAGCGTATCTGCATGCAAAATCACGTTTGAATGTTTCCGACGTTGTACGGTTTTTCGGCTTTCTTATTGTTCGCCATTTGAATTCCCATCGAAATTACTTTACGCGTTTCTTCTGGGTGAATGATTCCATCGACCCATAAACGCGAAGCAGCATAATAAGGAGAAATTTGTTCGTCGTAACGTGCTTTGATGGTGTTGTAAATCTCATCTTCACGTTCTTTCGTGATTTCTTCTCCTTTCGCTTTTAAGGTAGCAACCTCAATTTGTAATAAGGTTTTAGCAGCTGCAGCACCACTCATTACAGCGATTTCAGCAGTTGGCCAAGCAACAATCAAACGTGGGTCATAGGCTTTACCACACATCGCATAATTTCCAGCTCCGTACGAATTTCCAACGATGATAGAGAATTTAGGAACGACAGAGTTTGCCATTGCATTCACCATTTTCGCTCCGTCTTTGATGATTCCTGCATGTTCGGATTTGGAGCCAACCATAAAGCCGGTAACATCCGTCAAGAACACCAATGGTATATTTTTTTGGTTGCAATTCATAATGAAACGTGCTGCTTTGTCCGCAGATTCATTGTAAATCACACCACCAATTTGAATTTCTCCTTTTTTATTTTTGACAATTTCACGTTGATTGGCAACAATACCGACAGCCCAACCATCGACACGAGCATAACCACATAAGATTGTTTTACCGTAATCTTCTTTGTATTCCGTGAATTCAGAATCATCCACCAACCACTCGATCACTTTTTTCATGTCGTAAGGTTTTGAGCGCTCCGCAGGAATTAATCCGTGTACTTTCGTTGGTTCGATGGTAGACGGTTTACTTTCTTTACGGTCAAAACCAGCAGTCTCGAAGTGACCCACCTTATCCATCAACGTACGGATTGTCGCTAAACAGTCTTCGTCGTTTTCAGTTTTGTAATCGCACACCCCAGAAATTTCGGTGTGTGTAGTCGCTCCACCTAAGGTTTCATTATCGATTGTTTCACCAATAGCCGCTTTTACTAGGTAAGAACCAGCCAAGAAAATCGTTCCTGTTTTATTAACGATTAACGATTCATCCGACATAATTGGTAAGTAGGCACCACCAGCTACACAACTTCCCATCACAGCAGCAATTTGAAGAATTCCTTGCGAACTCATTTGCGCATTGTTTCGGAAAATTCGTCCGAAGTGTTCTTTATCAGGGAAAATTTCATCTTGCAGCGGTAAATACACCCCTGCAGAATCTACTAAGTAGATAATTGGCAATCTATTTTCCATCGCAATTTCTTGCGCTCTTAAATTCTTTTTAGCTGTTATTGGAAACCAAGCACCTGCTTTTACAGTCGCGTCATTGGCAACAACGATACATTGTTTACCAGAAACATATCCAATCACAACCACAACGCCACCAGAAGGACAACCACCGTGTTCCGCGTACATGCCGTAACCAGTCAAGGCACCAATTTCTAGGTGTTCGGTGTCTTTATCTAGTAGTAAGTCAATACGCTCACGTGCAGTTAATTTTCCTTTTTCATGAAGAGCAGCGATACGTTTTTCGCCACCTCCAAGGTAAACTTTACGTAATTCACTTTCTAAACGCGCAATTTTTTGACGCATTTGATCTTCGTTGATGTTGAATTCTAATTCTTTTGGATCGATAGCCATGTCGAATATATTTTAAGTGAATCAAATATAAGAATAAAATTTCTGCAAAATATGTTACTTTTAATGTATGGATATTCTTTTTGAGGACGACTATTTTGTGCTGATTAACAAGCCGTCGAATTTGTTGGTTCACCATTCACACTATGCGCGTAACATTGAGGAGGAATCCTTGGTGGAATTGATGGAAGCACAAGGTAGGAAGGTCTATCCAGTTCACCGTTTAGACCGTAAAACTTCGGGTTTACTCATTTGTGCGAAGGAAAAAGAATACGTTTCCAGTTTTCAGAAATTGATTGAAAACAACGCATTGGAGAAAAAATACCTCGCCTTAGTACGTGGTTTTGTGGAGGAGGAAGGGGTGATTGATTCTCCAGTCAAAAATGATCGTGGGAATTACAAAGAAGCAGAAACGCATTATACATGTTTGAAACAATTTGAACTGCCTATACCTGTTGAACCCTACGAAACTTCTAGGTATAGTGTGGTTGAGTTTGCACCCAAGACCGGTCGTATGCATCAATTACGGATACATGCGAATAAAATGAGTCACCCGATCATTGGTGACCCAAAACATGGAAACCGACACCATAACCACATGTTTATTGAAAAATTCGGTATTGATAAACTTTTTTTGCATGCATCAAGTCTTAAATTCAAACATCCTTTTACCGAAGAAGAGCTCTTTTTTGAAGTAGGAGTCCCAGAGTTTTGGGGTGGGGTGTTTGATTTAGAAAAATAGGTCACCTCCCTCGGTCCCTCCTCAAGGAGGGAAGATAGAGGTTCGAATCATTTATTGAAATTTCATAATTATTCGAAGCGGAACATAAAGTTTCCCTCCTTGAGGAGAGAAAGCTTTGCTTTCGAAGACCAAGCGGGAGCGCCAGAAGATAAAGGGAGGTGAGAAATGTAGAATTGTGTTATTAAGTAAAGTCATCCCCCTCGATCCCCCTTCAAAGGGGGAAGTTAGTGTTTCGAATCAGTCATTAAAATTTCAAAATTATTCGAAGCAAAACATAAAGTTTCCCTCCTTGAGGAGGGATTAAGGGAGGTGACCTAAGGAATTATTATATTTTCATAAATTATCGAAGCGAAACATAAAGTTTCCCTCCTTGAGGAGGGATAAAGGGAGGTGACCAACGAATACTATTCTATTCCTTCATTTAAAACATAAATTGCATGAACAATTTGATTTTTCACATCGTCTAATAGATTCATTACTTCTCCTTCTTGAAATCTAATAATTGTGTAACCAAGTGACTTTAATTTTTGTTCTCTGTAAAAATCATACTCACCTTTGTTTAGGTGTGAACTTTCATCTATTTCAATGATTAAACCGAGTTTTGGACAGAAAAAGTCAACAATGAAATTTTTTATTGGTCTTTGTCTTAGGAAACGCTCGTTCAGTTGTTCTCTAGAAAGCAATGATTTCCATATTCTTTTTTCTGCTTTGGATAAGGAAGTGGATCTTAATTCACGTGCAAATACTTTTAAATTTGGGTTGTAATGGTTGTTTAAAAACATGATTTTCTTATTTAAGTTAGTGAAAAATGTGAGGGGAAGTTGTGTTTTATTGTTTTTTTATGAGAAATGTTAAGTAAATGGTCACCTCCCTCTGTCCCTCCTCGAGGAGGGAAGATTATGGTTCCAGTCAGTTTTTATATTTTCATAAATTATCGAAGCAGAACATAAAGTTTCCCTCCTCGAGGAGGGATAAAGGGAGGTGACCAATGATAGTTATTATATTTTCATAATTCATCGAAGCGGAACATAAAGTTTCCCTCCTTGAGGAGAGAAAGCTTTGCTTTCGAAGACCAAGCGGTAGCGCCAGAAGATTAAGGGAGGTTACCAATGTAGAATTGTTTTATTTAATAAAGTCATCCCCCTCAATCCCCCTTCAAAGGGGGAAGTCAGTGTTTCGAATTATTTATTGAAATTTCAAAATTATTCGAAGCAGAACATAAAGTTTCCCTCCTTGAGGAGGGATTAAGGGAGGTGACCAATTTAAATCACTACTTTTACAAAAAAATCTATCTCATGCCATTTTCCAAATTAGGACTTTCTCCTGTAATTCTCAAAAATGTTGTAAAACAAGGTTATGAATCGATTTACCCGATTCAGGAGCAAGCAATTCCGGCCTTATTAAAAAAACAAGATGTCTTAGGGATTGCAAAAACGGGTTCTGGTAAGACTGCGAGTTACGTGCTTCCTTTATTGCAAAATTTAGAAGGGTCAAAACCTGCTAAAAATCGTCATGTCAAGGCTTTGGTGTTGGTTCCAACGCGTGAATTAGCGGTTCAGGTGAGTGAGGTAGTAGATTTGTTTAGCGAAGGTTTGACATCTGCTGTAAAATCCATGGCTGTATATGGAGGGGTGTCTATCAATCCGCAAATGATCAAATTACAAGGAGTTCAGTTGTTGATTGCCACTCCGGGTCGTTTGATTGAATTGGTAGAATCCAAAGCTATTTCTTTAAGTGAAGTGGAAACACTTGTCTTGGACGAAGCAGATAAAATGTTGAATTTAGGTTTTCAGGAAGAAGTCAATAAAATCATTGGGTTGTGTCCAAAGAAACGTCAAAATGTATTGTTTTCTGCTACCTTAAGTGAAGATATTGACCATATTACGCAGTTGGTTCTTAAGAATCCTGTGGTGATCAAGATTGATAGCGATGCTGATGATATTGATAAAATTGTACAAACGGGTTATTTTATTTCAGAGGAGAAAAAAGGTCCTTTGTTGCGTTATTTGATTAACAAAGAGAATATGCAACAAGTATTGGTTTTTACTTCTTCCACTTTTAAAGCGGATTCTGTCACAGAGAAATTAAATAAAAATGGCATTGAAGCACGTGCCATCCATAGTAAAAAGAGTCAAGGAGCTCGTTTGGAAGCGTTGAATCGTTTTAAGGCAGGAAAGACGCGTGTGTTAGTGACTACTGATTTGTTAGCGCGTGGGATTGATATTCAATACTTACCATTTGTGATTAACTACGAATTACCTCGTTCTCCCAAAGATTACATTCACCGTATTGGTCGTACAGGTCGTGCGGAAGCATCTGGAGAAGCGATTTCTTTTGTTACACCAGAAGATCAACACCATTTCAAAGTCATTCAAAAGAAAATGAAGAAATGGGTGACCATGGTAGAAGGAGATGGGTTGGTGTGATGATTAAAAATAAATAAATACGTATTTTTTAAAGTGAATTTAAATAATTATAACAGTGCTAAAACACCCCAATCGTATCGAAAACCTAAAATGTTAACTATTTGATATCCAATAAAAAAGCCCGAATCACTTCGGGCTTTTTTGCTATGCGGAGAGAGCGGGATTCGAACCCGCGATAAGCTTTAGACCTATACACGCTTTCCAGGCGTGCTCCTTAAACCACTCGGACATCTCTCCTAAATGTAATAATATTTCTCTCGCTCCTTAAACCTCCCGATAGCTATCGGGACGGACATCTCTCCTTTATTTGGATTGCGAAAGTACTAAAAAATAGAGTTAATTCGTTAATTCGCCAGAAATATTTTGTGAAAGTACCTTTTTGACTGTTTCCTGATTAGTATTATTCCCTAAAGCGTACATGAATTTACATACTGCAGCTTCTGTAGTCATGTCGCCACCACCAATGACTCCGACTTTTTGGAAGAATGAACTCGTTTCGTAAAGTCCTTGTTCTACTGAACCGCTATTGCATTGAGTGATATTGAGTACGATACCACCATCTGCAATGTATTTTTCTATCAAATCATCAAAAGCTCTATCTGTAGGTGCATTTCCTGCTCCAAAGGTTTCAAGGATGATTCCTTTGATTTTTGTTATGTCAAATAAACTTTGGTAAACAGAAGCGTTAAATCCTGGGAAAATTTTCAATAAAGCTACGCGATTATCTAATTCGGTAAATAATTGAAAGTTATTTGCTTTTATTAGTGTGTTTGAATGATATTTGATATGAATTCCTGCTGTTGCTAAAGGTGGAAAGTTTGGAGAACTAAATGCCTCAAATGCATTCGCAGAAATTTTGGTTGTACGATTTCCTCTGAATAAATTATTCTCAAAATAGATAGCTACTTCTTGTATTTTACTTGAACCATCACTATTCTTAGCTGATGCTATTTCTATGGAAGTCAATACGTTTTCACGCCCGTCAGTCCTGATTTCGTCTATTGGTAATTGCGATCCGGTAAGAATCACAGGTTTAGATAAACCTTGAAGCATAAAGCTCAATGCAGAAGCAGTATATGCCATGGTGTCGGAGCCATGTAGAATTACAAATCCATTGTTTGACTCATAGTGGTCGAAAATAATTTGCGCAATTTGTTTCCAGTAAGTAGGATTCATTTCAGAAGAATCTACTGGTTTTTCAAAGGAAATTGTTTCCAATTGAACATTTAAGCGCTTAATTTCAGGTATCTGTTGGTATAAATGGTTGAAATTAAAAGCGGTTAGGGTTCCTGAAGTAGGGTCGTTTACCATTCCGATCGTTCCGCCAGTGTAGATAATGAGTACCTTAGGTTGTTGCATAATTAGATTGAAAAAAGGTTGCGTGCATTTTCTGAGGTAATTCTATCAATTTCTTGCTCCGATATCTCAAATATATCTGAAATTTTTGAAGCAACATGCGTAATATAAGCGCTTTCGTTGCGTTTTCCGCGAAAAGGTGTAGGAGCCAAATAGGGAGAATCTGTTTCTAATACCAGTTTATCCAAGGGTATATGTTTTACAGCATCTGGTAAGGTAGATTTTTTGTAAGTAATCACTCCTCCTATACCAAACGAAAATCCACCATAATTTAAAATTTTCTGAACGTCGCTTGCTGTTCCTGAAAAGCAATGAAAAACACCTCTTAAACGTTCGTCATTGTATTCATCTAAAATGCGGTAGATTTCAGGAAATGAATCACGTGCGTGAATCACGATGGGTAGATTCATTTCTTTTGCCCAATTAATTTGAGTGATAAACGCTTGTTCTTGTTGTGTTTGAAAGGTTTTGTCCCAATATAAATCGATACCTATTTCACCAATGGCAATAAAAGGTCGTTGGTCGATCCATTTTTTGAGTTTAGACAATGCTGCTTCCCAATCTTCGTTCACCGAACAAGGATGTAATCCCATCATGGGAAAACAAACTCCTGGGTATTTGGCTTCTAAAGTCAACATCCCATCAATTGAACGATGATCTACATTCGGAAGCAGCAATTGTTGCACACCCGCATCTAAGGCACGTTGAATTGCTTCATCGCGATCTTCATCAAATTGTGATGAATAGAGGTGAGTATGCGTATCAATCATGATTAACAGAACTCGTTGTATGCTTCTGTTAAATTTTCAGCAATCATTTGTGCCGTACCTCCTTCAATGTGGTGTCTTTCTAAGAAATGAACTAATTCACCATTTTTGAAAAGTGCAATAGATGGAGAAGATGGAGGATAAGGTAAAAAGTGTTTTCTTGCTTGAGCAACTGCTTCGCCGTCAACTCCTGCAAATACAGTTGTTAATTTAGATGGTTTTTTATCACCATTTAAGGATAATTTTACTCCAGGACGCATATTTCCTGCTGCACAACCACATACAGAATTTACAACTACTAATAGTGTACCTTCTGTGTTGTTGATTGTTTCGTCAACTTGTGAAGGCGTTAACATTTGTTCAAATCCTGCATTTACAAGATCTTGTTTCATTGGAGCTACTAATTCTGCTGGATACATATTTTTTTAGTTTTGAATGATGAATTATAAATTATGTCCCGAAAGCTTTCGAGATATGAATTAATTTTAGGTAAAGTTAAAGAAGAAAACCAGAATTTGGACTACATTTGATCATCTTTATTTCGATGTATGCGCACAATTTTAGTTTTTTTAACGATAATACTTTCTGTTAATTTTGGTTACGGTCAAGAAAAAAATCTAGACACTTTGGTAAATCGTTGGCATAAGGCCGCAGGTACAGCAAATTATGAAAACTACTTTGGATTTATGGGGTCTGATTTCATTTTTTTAGGTACAGCACCGGGTGAGCGTTGGAACAAACAAGCCTTTTCCACATTTTCTAAACCTTATTTTGAGAAGGGAAAAGCATGGAATTTTACTCCTTCAAAACGAACTTGGATGTATGCTAAAGATTCTACGATTGCTTGGTTTGATGAGGATCTAGTTACTTGGATGCGTGGCTGTAGAGGGAGTGGAATTTTACAGAAAACAAATGGAAAGTGGGAGATCGTTTATTATAATTTAACGGTTTTAATCGAAAATGAAAAGATCAAAAGTTTTATTGAATTACGTGATAAAAAGTAATTTATTTTTTTAATACCCAACCTGAAATCGAGAGAGGACTCAATTTTTCCTTTGCGTTATTTAGTGCAGAATCAGAATTACTATTACAGGCGCTTACTCGATGTAAACCATTTTGAACATCCACAATGTAGGCGTTAAATCCTTTTTGTTTTAATTCATTCACTAATTTCGTAGCATTTTCTTCAGTCGAGAAACATCCAACAATTAAATGGCCTGTAGGTTTTGAAGTGACTACTTTTTTGTCTTCAGTTACTAATTTTTTAGGAGATGGAGTGTTTTTGATGGCTAAAGTTGGTGTAACTACACTTTTTTTAGGAGTTACATGTTCTTTCACTTTTACAGGTACGTAAACATCGATATCAACAGGGTAGGAGAATACTTCTACGTCAGCAGGTAAAGATCTAAGTATTTGATCTAAATCAGATTCTCCAATTTGTGGAGAAATACGTAAGTCTAATTGTTCTTTTTTATAAGATCCATTATGAGTTGTGTGAAATGGATTGAAATCTTGAATAGATATAATACCTGATTCTAACACATTTGTTTTTATAGGAATCCAATAGGTATAAAAACAGATAGGCAAAAGAACAGCTGCAACAGCATATTTCCAGACTTTTTTAGAATTGATATGACGAATTGGAATAGGAACTTTTTCAGACACATTATCCGTAGTATCTTGAATTGATTCTTTTGGTAGTTCAAATATAGGAGTAACTGTTTCTTTTTCTAAGATAGGCTCACCGCTTAAAGTGAAAATTTCTTGCTGAGCAATCAGTTGAATGTCTTCCTGACTAACAAAATGAACTTTTCCTAATCCATAAGAAGAGAGTAGTAGGTTGTGAAAACGATCTTGTTCAAATCCAATATTACGTTCGTTATCTAAGAAAATAAATCCTACACGATCTATTGAAATACGTTCACCAGCATCTAGTTTGTGATGCCAATGTTGAATTTGTTTTTGTATATAGTTGTTTGATTCTTCGTACGATTTTTTAGTTGCATGCGCGTAAGCAGCAATTAAAAGTCCATCATTATTAATAAGTTGTTTGTTAAATAATAAAGACTTACGAGGTGGAACAATAGAACCTTTAGTTGCATCGAAAGTTGCAGAAGTTTGGCCAGCTACAAAACCTCCAAATGAAGGGATTACGACACAATTGTGACGCAGTAACAAATCTCCTATAAGTTCTTCAATGTACATGTATACGCAAATTTACAACAAACTAGTTAGTTGACAATTCTTTCCTATACGAGAAATTTAAAAAAAGGTTATCATTTTCATTCTACTATACCCAATTCTGCACGAAGTTGTTCAATATCTATTTTTTCTAGTAGTTCTAAAATATTTTCAAAAAGTGCTTCGTGATACCCATATCCACCTTCTCTAAATTCTTTGATTGCTTCCGTTTTAGACCATCCTTGAACAGCCATTCTGTATGCTGCGATTACGCATCCTGTTCGGTCAGCGCCATGTTTACAATGAACTAAAGTAGGTTTGTTTACATTTATTATTATTCTCAAACTTTCCAATACCTCTTGATAGGTAATTGTCCAAGCATTGATTTTGTATTGACACAAGTTAAGTTTAGTGTCTTTTCCGACTTTTTTATCGTTTAAAATATTTCTCAAACTCACTACTGATTTTATTCCCATACTATCCAAAGCTTTCATACCTTGTTTTGTCGGTTGTTCTGATCGATAAACGTAATCATCTACCTTGTATAAGTTATAGAACGGAGGGATTTCTAGTTTGTGAGCCCAAGCAATTGGTCTAATTTCGTTTTGTGTAAAAGAAATGAAAGTGAATAATAAAAAGTAAAAAGCTACTAGAAATGGGGACTTCGAAAGTTTTGAAGTTTTCATATAGGTTATATATTTGTATAATTAAAGATAGTTTTTTTTTTAAGATCTAAGACTTAAGACTTATGGTTTATGAATTCGTGTTTCGTCTAATGTCTAGTGTTTAATGTCTAACATCTAATGTCTATCAAAGAGTTTTCAACAGATTTCTTTACATTAAGTTAATATTTATTTGAAAAATGGGAAAAAAAAATTGAGTATTTTGGAGAATAGGTGTACTTTTGCAACCTAAATCAAAGCGAAAGCTATAAAAAAAGTACGTATGAACGAATTTGGTAAACGCGGAAACAATGCCAATTTAAACGATTCTATAGGCCTAACAAACTTAGGTAATGTATTTTGGAATCTATCCCCAGCAGAATTAGTAGAAGACACAATCATCAGTGGTCAAGGAGTATTGACTGAAACTGGTGCTATTGCCGTTGAAACAGGTGAATTTACTGGAAGATCTCCAAAGGACCGTTTTGTAGTGTTTGATGAGAAAACAGAAAACTCTGTTTGGTGGGGGGATGTGAACATTAAATTTTCTGAAGAGAAATTTGATGCGTTATACAACCGTATGAAAGCTTATCTTTCTGAGAAGGATATGTATGTAAGAGATGCTTATGCATGTGCAGATGATGCGCACCGTTTAAACATTCGTGTAGTGACTGAATATTCTTGGTCTAACATGTTTTGTTATAACATGTTCTTACGTCCAACGGATGCTGAAATTGAAACATTTAATCCAGAGTGGCACATCGTATGTGTACCAGGATTTAAAGCAGATCCAGCAATAGACGGAACACGTCAACACAATTTCGCTATCTTGAACTTCACAAAAAAAATGATTTTGATTGGAGGTACAGGATACACAGGTGAGATGAAAAAAGGTATTTTCTCTGTATTAAACTACTTGTTACCACACGAGAAAAATGTATTATCTATGCACTGTTCTGCGAACATTGGTAAAGATGATGATACTGCTATTTTCTTCGGTTTATCTGGAACTGGTAAAACAACGTTATCTTCTGATCCAAACCGTCAATTGATTGGTGATGATGAGCACGGATGGTCTGATAACACTGTTTTCAATTTTGAAGGTGGATGTTATGCTAAAACTATCGATTTATCTCGTGAGAAAGAGCCGCAAATTTTTGATGCAATCAAATTTGGTGCGATTTTAGAGAATATTGGTTTTGTGGAAGGAACTTCTACTCCAGATTACATGGATGGTTCAATCACAGAAAACACACGTGTTTCTTACCCAATCAACTTTATTGAGAACACAGTAAATCCATCTATTGGATCTACTCCAAAAAATATCTTTTTCTTAACAGCTGATGCATTTGGTGTATTGCCTCCAATCTCTCTTTTAACGAAAGAGCAAGCAATGTACCACTTCATGTCAGGATATACAGCGAAAGTTGCAGGTACTGAGATGGGAATCACAGAACCAACAACTACTTTCTCTGCATGTTTTGGAAAAGCATTCTTGCCATTACACCCAGCGAAATACGCTAAATTGTTAGGTGAGAAATTAGAAGGTACAGATATTAAAGTATGGTTGATCAACACTGGTTGGACTGGTGGATCTTACGGAGTAGGAAGTAGAATGAAACTTTCTTACACACGTCAGATGATTACTGCTGCTTTAGAAGGAAAATTAAACGATGTTGCTTTTGATACTTTACCAGTTTTTGATTTAGCGATTCCAACTTCTTGTGAAGGTGTTCCAGCTGAAATCTTAAACCCAAGAGGTACATGGGCGGATAAAAACGCATACGATGAAACCGCAAATAATTTAGCTGGTCAATTCGTTAAAAACTTTGAGCAATACGCTTCTGAAACATCTGCGGATATTTTAGCTGCTGCGCCAAAAGTGAAACAAACAGTATAATACCTTACTCTAATAGAGAAAAAGGCATTCGAAAGAATGCCTTTTTTTTGTGTTTTATTTTTTCCTCCCTTGAGAAGAGAAAGTATACTTTCGATTTACAAACGTTAGTGCTGTTGATTAAGGAGGGTGACCTTTTATGTGTTTTTAATTGACTACATTTCATTTATTTTCTACTAGAATTTCATAAATGGCCATATTATAGTTTAAATATTTTTTTGTAGAATCGAAAATATGGCTGTATATTTATAAAAAAATATAAAAATGACAGAAACTTTAACTTCACCTGTTACTGAATTATTAGAACAATTAATCGATCAGAAGGATTTAATTGTATACAACGACGAAGTAAATACGTTTGATCACGTGATTGAGAGTTTGATGAAAGTGTGCGAACATGACAATGTACAGGCAGAACAATGTACATGGATCATCCATTACAAAGGTCGTTGTGGTGTTAAGAGAGGTGATTTTGATTCTCTTGAACCATTGTGTACCGCCTTATTAGAAAGAGGAATTTCTGCAGAAATAGAATAAGAAAAAAAATACGAGAAAAAGTTTGCAGATAAACAAAATTATTGTATTTTTGCACTCACAAAATGGCTCCGTAGCTCAACTGTATAGAGCACTACATTACGGCTGTAGAGGTTTAAGGTTAGAATCCTTACGGGGTCACGACAAACAGTAAATAACTCATTGATTTTCAATGAGTTATTTTTGTTTTGTAGAGGTTTTGTCTGAAAATTGCTCTAAAAAAATCCAATCAAATATTATCATTTTTAAATGTAAAATACTGATTATAAGTTATTTATACTTTAAATTTTAACTCTTAAAATTACTCCTAGTTATTAATTTATTCTCAAGAATTAGAGATAATAGATTTTCTATTATATGTTAAAATTCAAGAGAAAGTTTAAAAAATCAATTATTATCTAAAATCCAATTTTTTTTCTTTCTTCTTTTTTTTGTAAACCATTATCTATATTATAATTCAAAATATCTGCTAAAGTCATCGGTTGATTTATTTCTACATCATAATTTAAAATTTTAAAAAGGTGTTTTGATTTTTCAATACTCAATTCATTGAATTCGTAGATACATTTAAGCCGCCCCTTACGTAGAAGAGAGCTATCAATATTTTGTACTGGGCAATTAAATGTTAGTATAACACTTATTTCCAGTGCTTTACCTAGAAAACCTTCTGAAAGGTTCAAAAGTGTAGATATCGATTCATTCCCATCATTTCTATCTATTAATAATGCCTCCGCATCTTCAATAACTAAAATCGAATTTCTATGTTCGTTATCTGAAAAAAATTGAATAAATGAGGGTCCATCTATTTGTTTGAATATGTTATTTGGAACATATATAAATTTTTTGGTAGGATATTTTTTAATTAAAAATTTAATAAATGATGTCTTGCCACTACCTGGCAAACCATGTAACAAGGTTAAGCCATTAGATTCGTTTACCACAAAATTTTCTATTATATC
>CANCJF010000024.1 GCA_947378245.1 Bacteroidota bacterium | reverse complement strand
AATATTGATTAAAAAATGCGAGTAAAATAGCTAGTGTGAAAGGTATAGGATTTACGATGGAAATTGTTTTTATTCCAGACCAAGAAAGTTTTGAGATTTGTGTGTAAAAAATAAAAACAACAATACCTGTAAAGATTAACTTCACAATAAAGGTTAGAATCGGGCTATTTTTTATAGTTTTATACAAAGGTTTGCAAAATAATGGTTGAAGATAAAATAATTCTTGGAATTGACCCCGGAACTACAGTGATGGGATATGGAATTATTCATGTGCAAGGGAAAAAATTGGTCATGTTAAACTTTGGTATCATTCAACTTTCAAAATTAGCAACACATCCAGATAAGCTAAAACGCATCTTTGACCGAGTGGATGGATTGATACAAGAATACAAACCAGATGAAATGGCAATTGAAGCGCCTTTCTTTGGGAAGAATGTTCAATCTATGTTAAAATTAGGTCGAGCACAAGGAGTTGCTATTGCAGCAGCGTTGAAAAACAATATTCCTTTTGAGGAATATACACCACGACGCATCAAGCAAGCGATTACGGGGAATGGTAACGCATCCAAAGAGCAAGTGGCTGCGATGTTACAGACACTTCTGAAATTTGAAGATATGCCGAAATATTTAGATGCTACCGATGGATTAGGCGTTGCGGTTTGTCATCACTTCTCTAAAGGGGTCGGGGAACACAATAAGTCTGGAGGAAATTCTTGGAGTTCTTTTGTGAAAAAGAATCCGGAACGATCTAGTAAGTGACGAGTGACGTCCAGAAAGCTTTCGGTAGACGAGTGACGTGATGTTCTACCATTAAGGCATTAAGAATTTTAGGTGGAATAAGGAGATTTAGTCGGCTTTGCCTCTCATTAAGATTATTTAGCAGGAGTAATGTTGTTTTTTTTTTTTAAACTGTGAGGCAAGCGACTCTATTTCAGTTTACTAAGTTTAATGTTGTAATCATCTAAAATTTTCGAGTAGATTTCTTCCATTTTCTCTTTGTCTTGTGCATAATATTCGAAGGATTCTGTGTATTTTTTTTTAGAAATATGATGTTTTTTAAATATGACAGGGCTTGAAATTTCAATTATTTTATGGACATGTTCTAAGTCTTGAGAATTATTTTGAGCAGTCGATTCAAGCAGGAGTATGTCACTTAATACTGAGGTGAATTTTTCTTCTGACAATAAATCTTTTGGCTTATCTGTTATACTAAATCCGTTTTGAGTTGAACATCCAGCTAAATTTAAGGCAAGTGTTAAAAGGATTGTTATTAAAACTATAATCTTCATCGATTAACGATTGAAAAGTAAGCGCATTCCTTTTTCCTCTGAGCAGATTTGTTTTCCGTCCCACACTAAGTTCCCATTTACAAAAGTTCCTACAATTTTGTTTGAGAATGTAGTACCTTCAAAAGGTGACCATCCACAGGCATATAGAATATTTGATTTGGTAACTTCTAAAGTTTGATTTGGATCAATAATAACAAGGTCAGCATAATAACCTTCACGAATGAATCCTCGCTCAGCCAATTGAAAACATTCAGCTGGTGCATGTGCCATTTTTTCGACTGCTTTTTCAATGCTAAGTAACCCTTGTTTTACTTTTTCAAGTATAGCCAAGAGAGCATGTTGAACAAGTGGTCCGCCTGAAGGTGCTTGATTATATGGTTTCGATTTTTCTTCTAAAGTGTGAGGAGCATGATCGGTAGCAATAATATCAATGTGATTATCCAGTACACCTTTCCAAATTCCATCACGATCTTGTTCAGTTTTCACTGCAGGATTCCATTTGATGAAATTTCCTTTCGCTTCATAATCTTTGTCTGAAAACCATAAGTGGTGCACGCATGCTTCTGCTGTAATTCTTTTTTGCACAAGCGGTGTAGTGTTATCGAATAATCCAACTTCTTTGGCAGTAGAAATGTGCAGGATGTGCAATCTTGTGTTATGTTTTTTAGCTAATTGAATAGCCATGGAAGAGGAAAGAAAACATGCTTCTTCTGAACGAATCAACGAATGTGCAGTAATTGGAATGTTTTCTCCATATTTTTCTTTGTAAATCTCTGTATTTCTTCTAACTGTTGCTTCATCCTCACAATGTGTGGCTATTAGCATGGGTACTTGAGAGAACAAATTATTCAAGGTTGTTTCATTGTCGACCAACATGTTTCCTGTGGAGGATCCCATGAAAATTTTTACACCACATACATTTTTTTCATTGGTTCTCAATACTTCATCCAAATTGTCGTTGGAAGCCCCCATGAAAAACGAGTAGTTCGCAGGTGAATTATGTTGAGCAATCGTATATTTATCTTCTAATAATTCTTGAGTCAATGCATTAGGAACCGTATTTGGCATTTCCATAAACGAAGTGATACCTCCAGCGACTGCTGCGCGTGACTCAGATAGAATTGTTCCTTTATGAGTTAATCCTGGCTCTCTAAAATGAACTTGATCATCAATACAACCTGGAATAACGATTTTTCCTGAGAGGTCGATTAGCTCCATATTTTCAGTAGGAGTAATGGAATTTTCAATTTTTTCGATGCGGTGATTGTTTATTAAAATATCTCCCACAAACGATTTTCCTTCGTTAACGATGGTTGCTCCTTTTAGTAATTTTTTCATAGTAGAATTTGTAATAGAAACTATAATTTCATTCCGCGCATTTTCCAAACACCATATAGTGCTTCTTTGAAGATACTTGCATTCATTTTGGATGTTCCAAATTCACGATCTATGAAAGTAATTGGAACTTCTATTAATTTAAATCCATGACGTATGGCTGCATACTTCATGCAAATTTGAAAGGCATAACCTTTAAAAGGAATATTTTCAAATTTTACTTTTTCAAGTACATCTTTATGGTAACATTTAAATCCAGCCGTAGTGTCTTTGATGCCAATGAATAATACCATACGAACATAAACAGAAGCGAAATAGGACATCATAATTCTACCAAGTGGCCAGTTTACTGTTTTTCCGCCTTTTGTATAACGAGAACCGATACTTAATTTATGAGTCCCGGCTTCTAAAGGGGCAAGTAAACGTATCAAGTCGTCAGGATTATGAGAAAAGTCACAATCCATTTCAAAGATGTAGGTGTATCCATGTACCAAACACCATTTGAAACCATGTATGTATGCTGTTCCTAATCCAAGTTTTCCAGATCGTTCTTCCATAAATAATCTATCTGGAAATTCACTTTGCAATTCTTTTATTTTTAGTGCTGTTCCGTCTGGAGAACCATCTTCAATGATTAGTATGTGAAAGCCTTTCTCGTAACTCAATACTTTACGAACCATCTTTTCGATATTCTCGATTTCGTTATAGGTGGGGATAATTACGATACTGTTTGACATAAAAAATAAATATGGATATAAAAATAGGAATATTTCGTATACTTGATTTTATGAGTTCATTTTTTATTGCACTTTTTTTGAAGTTACATAAAAATTAGAATCAAGATTAAAATTGAGTATACTGGTTGATTTTTTCCAATTATCACTGCAATCAATCCAAGTACCATCATCTAGTTTTAGTTTCAATTGAAAACCTTTGACACAGTTTGTCCATCTATATTCAACCTCATCGTTGTTTATCCGGTACTCGAAAACTGGAATTTGTATCGTTCTCAGATATTGATCAAATACTTTTTCTAAAGGAAGTTCAGTAAAGTCGATGATGTATTTTTCGAGTTGCTGAGTGGTGATTGTTTTATGGTAAAATTGCTTATTGATATTTCGTAATAGTAATTTAAATTTTTCGTCATTGTTTATTAATTGACGGATGATGTGAATCAAATTGGAGCCTTTAAAATACATGTCTCCACTCCCTTCTTTATTTACATTGTAATTTCCGATAATTGGAGCATCATTTTTTATTCTATTCCTAATTCCTTGTACATATTTATTACCGGCATCTTTGCCAAATAAACATTCTGTGAAAAGCACTTCAGAATAACTTGTGAATGCTTCGTGTATCCACATGTCTGCGATATCCTTAGAAGTAATGCTATTCCCAAACCACTCATGTCCGCTTTCATGCACAATAATAAAATCCCATTTATCTCCAGTTCCTGAATATGATATATCCGAACCATCATATCCATTTTTATATTTATTTCCATAAGCAATGGCGCTTTGATGTTCCATTCCGAGGTGAGGTGCATCCACTAATTTATAACCATCCTCATAAAAAGGATAAGGACCAAACCATTTTTCAAGACATGAGAGCATCGGTTTTACTTGTTGAAATTGTTTTTTTGATTTTTCAATATTTTCTACTAAGACCCAGTAGTCTAGAGTTAGATTTCCTTTTTCTCCGGCGTAGGAATCAGACCAATGGATATAATTACCTATGTAAGGAACGATATTATAAGAATTAATTGGGTTTTTCACTTCCCAATAATAAATTGTTTTATTTTTTTCTACATCTTTTTTTCCGATAAATTGTCCATTTGACACGCCTACCAAATTATTAGGAACCTTTAATGAAATTTTTGCGCCGTTTTCTGGTTCATCGCTTTGGTGGTCTTTACATGGATACCAAACGCTTGCTCCCAATCCTTGGCAAGCAACCGTTATCCATGGATTTCCTTTCGTGTCTTTTGACCAAATCCAACCTCCGTCCCATGGAGCGTTGATTGCTTTGTGAGGTTTTCCTGAGAAGTGAATGATAATTTTATATTTTTTGTCAGAGAAGAGTTCGTTTTCAAATTCGATGTAATACACATTCCCAAGTCGGTTAAAGGTTGTCTTTTCCTCAGCAAATGTGATCGAGTCAATTTCCATAGGGGATTGCAAATCGATTTGCATTTTTTGACCATGACGAAGCGTATAGAATTCGATGGTGTTTTTTCCTGTAATTTTTTGTTTGGAGATAATAGGTTCTATTTCTATTTCATAGTGTTTCACATCCCACCAAGCGCGTTCTGGAGTTATAGTTCCACGAAGTGTGTCTTGTTTTGTAAGCGAGTATTGGGATAGTAATTGTGTGTTAACTAATAATGCTAGGATTAAAATTAAATTTCTCATGGATGATTTAGTGCATATTTTTTATCAACTCACTCAATGTTTTGGCAGTTTCGTAACGGCTAAATTTCATTGCTTTTTGTGAAGTCAAATGATTAGTTACACCATTTTTAAAGTTATATTCTATGAATTGAGTAATTTGGGTAATTTCAGTATCTTCAAAAGACTGTGAGTTTTCTAATCGATCCACGATGTCTGCTGCGTCTGCAATTCTATTTCCAATACAAAGAATAGGATTGTCAGTAGCAAGGTACTCAAATAGTTTGCCAGTAAGCATAATTTGAGCATTTTCCATAAACGGAAGAAGTAATAACAACAGATCTGCATTTTTCATATGTTGTATTGCTTCATTATGTGATACCGAAGGAATATTTTGGGTATTTATTAAGCAGTGTTTTTTGAAATATTCAAGCACTGATGTTTCAATGTTTCCAATTAGCTCTAGTTTTAGTAAGGCATTCTCTATTTTTACCTGGTTAAGAGCTTTAATGAGAGATTTGTATGGGTAATTTTCTGTTAATGTTCCAACATATCTTATCGTGAAAACTTCGTTGGTTGATTTGTTTAGTTTTTTAAATTTATCTGAATCAAATCCATTGTAAATAAAATGGAACTTAGTTGGTTGAGAAGGAACTTTATCGGCTAATAATTTAAGCATTGAAGGTCCGACAGTTAGTACTTTGTCAGCTTCGTTTAATACTGCCAATTCCATGGCAATATCTTTAGCTTCATTTTTTTTAGTTCGTTTAAAAAGGTTGTTGTAATATACTTCTGTCCACGGGTCTCTAAAATCAACCATCCACTTTATTCCCAAGTCTTTTTTTAGTTGTTGTCCTACTAAATGTGTTGAGTGAGGGGGGCCAGTGGTTATTATCAGGTCAAAATGTTCTTTTTGAATAAGGTCTTTTGCTTTTGAGTATGCATATTTATTCCATCCTACACGAGCATCTGGCATAAAGAAATTTGCACGGACATAGGTTGCAATTTTGTCAAGTATTCCTTTCTTCTTACCGCCCACATTTCCTTGCGGAACTACTTTGTTAGACTTTCCACTTTTCAAAAATGAATAAAATCTTAGTGGTTCTAATGTTTTCGTTTTGTAAACCTCTATGTCCTTTATTAATTCAACAAACGATTCGTCTTTACTAGGGTAGGAAGCATATTTTTCATCTACAGTAATCACTGTCGGAATCACTCCAAACTCTTTCAGATATTTCGCGAAATACATCCAACGTTGAACGCCTGAACCACCGCTTGGTGGCCAGTAATAAGAAAGTATTAAGACTTTTTTTTGTTCCATTTTCAAAGATTGAAGGTGGTAAACTGTGGGATAAATGGATGAATTGTCTTTTGTCTCTTCTTCTTTTATATCTTATATATTTTCAGCGATTACTTCTGTAACTTCTGGTAAATGTTGCTTAAGTAGATTTTCTATACCGCCTTTAAGTGTTGCAGTAGAAGATGGACATCCGGCACATGAACCTTTAAGTAGTACTGTTACAACTCCTTGATCATAACCTCTAAATTCAATGGCACCACCGTCTGTTTCAACTGCAGGTTTTACGTATTCATCCAATAAATTTCGTATCGCATCATCGTATTCGGAAGGAGAGTATACTTTTTTTGGAGTGTCATCAGTTGCTTCAGGGGTTGCTTTAGGGGCTGGCATTTGAATTAGAATATCTTTTCCTTCTGATATCCAATTTTTAATGAATTCACGAATTTCCATGGTGATAAAATCCCAAGGAATATTGTCGCTTTTTGTAATTGTTACAAAGTTACTCGCGATAAAAACACCGCGAACGAATGGGAATTTAAATAATTCTTCAGCAATTGGAGAAAACCCTTTCGCATCTGCACCTGAAGTAAATTCAACAGATTCACCGGAAAGGAGTAAGTATTTATTTGCTACAAATTTCATTGTAGAAGGATTCGGAGTCATTTCCGAGTATATGTTAACAGGAACTTGCATAGTTATATTTTATTTAAAACAAAAATACGACTTATACTCAAAATAAAAGATGAAACATATGTTTAAATGACTTTGAAAATAAATCTATATATTCTATAGGAGATGTTAATAATTATTTAGTGCATATTATGTTGATATGAGCATTTTTCCAAGCTTTTTTTATTACTTTCGTATCGAATTTAATTTTAAAACAATACATATATGTCTTATTTGTTTACATCAGAGTCAGTATCTGAGGGGCATCCAGATAAAATCGCGGATCAAATTTCGGATGCATTGATTGACAATTTCATGGCTTTCGACCCATCGTCAAAAGTTGCATGTGAGACCTTAGTTACTACGGGTCAAGTAGTTTTAGCAGGAGAAGTTAAAACAAAAACATATTTAGACGTTCAAAAAATTGCACGTGAGGTAATTGCGAAAATTGGATATACGAAATCTGAATACATGTTTGAAGCTAATTCTTGTGGTATTCTTTCTGCAATACATGATCAATCAGATGATATTAATCAAGGGGTTGACCGTTCGAATCCAGAAGAGCAAGGTGCTGGTGATCAAGGGATGATGTTTGGTTATGCGACTAAAGAAACTGAGAATTATATGCCGTTAGCATTGGATTTAGCGCATAAAATTTTACAGGAACTTTCATACATTCGTAACAATGAGCCAAATTTGATTGGTTATTTACGACCAGACGCTAAATCTCAAGTGACGATTGAATATTCGGATGATAATGTTCCTCAACGTATTGATTCTATTGTTGTTTCTACACAACATGATGATTTTGCTGATGAGCCAACGATGTTAGCAAAAATTAAAGAAGACATTATTAATATCGTAATTCCTCGTGTGAAAGCTAAATTAACAGGTGATTTACAAGGGTTATTTACGGATAAAATCACCTATCACATAAATCCAACTGGTAAGTTTGTGATTGGAGGACCTCATGGTGATACAGGGTTGACAGGTCGTAAGATTATTGTTGACACATACGGAGGTAAAGGTGCTCACGGAGGTGGTGCATTCTCAGGGAAAGATCCAAGTAAGGTAGACCGTTCTGCTGCATACGCAACACGTCATATTGCTAAGAATTTAGTAGCGGCAGGATTGTGTGATGAGGTGTTAGTTCAGGTTTCTTATGCAATTGGTGTTGCTGAACCTTGTGGTTTATATGTTAATACTTATGGTACTAGTAAGGTAGGTAAAACAGATGGAGAGATTGCTAAAATCGCTGCGAGTATTTTTGATTTACGTCCTTATTTTATTGAGCAACGTTTGAAATTACGTAATCCTATTTATAGCGAGACCGCTGCTTATGGTCATATGGGTAGAAAAAACGAGGTGGTAACGAAGCGTTTTGTTGGCCCTACAGGAGAAGTGATTGAAAAAGAAGTTGAGTTATTTACATGGGAGAAATTAGATTTTGTAGACCAAGTAAAAGCTGCATTTGATTTGAATTAATATTTTTTTTAATTCAATTGTTAATTAATTGTTAAGGGACTTTCGGGTCCCTTTTTTGTTTTTTTTAGGCAACTATGATTTGCTTTAATCGTCTAACTTATAGTTGTGGTTAAATACGTGTTTTGAAATTATGAACCTTACATATTTTCTTGTGTCAATTATGCATTGATGTTTGTTAATTACTTTGTGTTTTAATTTATGATTTCTTAACATTTATTCCTATTTTTGATTGTTCATTTAAAAATTTAACTTATGAAGATTATTTTACTTTTAACAATGTTGGTCGTTGGGCTAACTTTAAACGCTCAGACGGTTCCTCCGGGAGTGTTTCAAATTAAATCTCCTTTGAGTTTAAAAGGTGTGTATACCTTCGGGAGAGGTGATTCACTCGTTTATCCTGGTTCAACCTGGGGAAATGGTAATATTGATAAGGCCAAAGTTTCAGGGTTTTTAGCGGTTGCTACTGGAGTAGATTCTCTAGCAATGACTACATTGACAGGAAGCTATGCAGGGAAGATCTTACTTGTGCATAGAGGTTTATCTGGTAATTTAGGAGGTGCTTTTGCTATTAAAGCGTTAAATGCTCAAAAGGCTGGGGCCGTTGCTGTGGTAATTGTAAATAATGGGTTTATTTATGATAATGCAGGTACTAAAATTGGAATTGATTCCAATCAGGTTTTTCACTTACAGGGATTAGCTGCTCAAAATGAAACTCCTGCTACAGCTACTGGTTTAGGGGTCAATATTCCAGTGCTAATGATTAGTTTGAAAGATGGTGTTAAAATTAAGAATGTACTTAAAACTGAAGCAGTAGAGGCTTACTTTGGCGTTAAACCAGTACTTGATAATGATATTGCTATTACTAATAGAAGTGTTTCAGCTCCTAAAGTTAGAACGAAGGTTGCTGCGCTTTCTAGAAAAGGGGAAGTAGATGAGACGTTTGCTTTATATGCGTACAACAATGGTAATAACTACCAGAAAGCATTGAGGGCACGTGTGAAAATTGAGTATAATCAAGTGGTGACTAAGAATGCAAAAGATACGACTATAAGACAGGTAATTTTTAGAGATTCAATTATTTGGAGAGATTCTGTTGTAAAACAATTCTTCAAAGATTCTATTACTGGTATTACATCTAAAACATCACGTCCAATTAAATTTAATAAACATTTTGCGCCTGATTATGATTTACCTAAAGGAGATTATTTGGTAACTTATTCTGTAAGTATAGTAGATACTACAGGAATTGATTCTAAGAAAGATTCTGAAATTAAAGATGTAAATGATGATTATTCTTATGATAATAGTTGGGGGTACAATTTTCATGTGAGAGATACTATTTACAGTATTGGTTCATTGGTTTCTTATACATCTTCAAAAACAGGACGAGTTTATAAAGATGTGCCAAGAGCTGGTTATGGTTATGTTGTTCCTAGTAGTAATTTTAAGCAATCAAACTATCAACAATCAGAATGTATAGTATTTGAGGAAAAGTTTGGTAGTAGAATCAAAGCAGAAGGGATTCAATTTACTTTGATTAACAAACTTGGGCAATCTTTGAAGAATCAATTTCTAACAATTGATTTATTTGAGTGGGCGGATAAATTTACAGATTTGAAAGATACTGCATTTAAGTTCAAAACTTTAAATAAGATGATTGATAAACAAGAATATGTAGTTACAGATTCTTTGTCCTATTCATTCTTCTATGCGAAATTTAATTATCCTCAGTATTTTGAAAATAACAAACGTTATTTAGCATGTGTGAACTCTAAAGATTCATTAATACAATTTGGTTTTGATATATATGGTTCAAGTATTACACTTGGAAAGGATAGTCCAAAAGTTGGTGCTGCACAGTCGTTTATTGCTGATCAATACATGCCTTACTTGTATCCTTCATACGCTTATGCTCCTGGAATAAACTTGATAGTTTCCACTCCTGGTGTTTCAAGAACAGCAGTATCTTCAAATTGTTACTATGATTGGAATGGGAAGAATTATAAAGAAAGTGGAACTTATGTTTTTGATACTAAGACTAAAAAAGGTGGAGATTCAACTGCATATTTAGTGCTTACAATAATAAATAAGCCGATTACTTCAACAATACGCTTTACGGCAAAAGATAGCGTTTATAACTGGAATGGTACTAAGTACACAAAAAGTGGAATCTATACTTATTCAACAAAAGCTGTAAAAGGATGTGATTCAACTGCTACATTGATTTTAACTATTTTAGCTCCTGGTAAATCTACTACAGATACTACTGCTTGTGGAAGTTTTGTTTGGAATGGAACAAAATATACGAAAAGTGGCGCTTATGATTTTGTCATAAAAGACACTACAGGTAAATTAAAGGACTCAACAGCTACATTGTTACTTGCAATTAAAGAGCTACCTAAAAAAGACCTAGTTTTAGATACTAATGCATCTTCAGTAACTGCAAGTCAAGTGAATGCTGTTTACCAATGGTTAAACTGTGATGCTAATAAAGTAGAAATCGCTAATTCAACAGCTCAAGTATTTAAACCTGCAAAAAAAGGAAATTATGCAGTTAAAATTACGTTGAATGGTTGTGTTGATACTTCTGCATGTGTAGCAGTGAAAATTGCTGGTCTAGAAGTTGCTAAACAATCAGAATTTAGAATTTATCCAAATCCAAACAATGGTGTCTTTAATGTCGCTGGTTTACCTATCGGAACATATAAACTATTAGATATGGTAGGAGCTGAAGTTTATCGATTTACAGTGTTAACGGATGAAATTCAAAAATTGAATGTTACTAATCTTACGAAAGGTGTATATTATATAGTTGACGATTCAAGACAAATTTTAAATAACAAAGTTGTAATTACTGACTAAGTTGTCTAATATTTAGATTAGTCCTAATAGTGAATCTTATTATTAGAACTAATTATACATAAATAATTAAACCCCGGTAAATTCTTATTTACTGGGGTTTTTTGTTAAGCGATGAATATATAATTGAATGTTGTTATTCTATCTTATTTTTCAACTTATTACAAATACTCATTTTACGTTGTAAAAGTTCTTTTTTTGATTTACGGTGAACAAAGTGTATATTTGTCTCCGTTTAATATGAAATATATACTTATGAAAGCATACGTTTTTCCAGGTCAAGGTGCACAGTTCTCAGGGATGGGTAAAGACCTATTTGATTCCTCTGAAGTTGCCAAAGAATTGTTTTTAAAAGCTGATGAAATTTTGGGTTTTGAGATTCATAAAATCATGTTTTATGGAACAGATGAAGAGTTAAAGCAAACTAAAATCACACAGCCAGCTATTTTTTTACATTCAACAATTCTTGCTGCATGTTTGGGTGATTCATTTCAACCTGCTATGGTTGCTGGACATTCATTAGGTGAAATTTCAGCATTAGTAGCTAATAAAACGTTGCGTTTTGAAGATGGGTTAAACTTAGTTCATAAACGTGCTTTAGCGATGCAGAAAGCGTGTGAATCAGTTCCTTCTACCATGGCTGCAATCATCGGATTAGAAGATACATTAATTGAAGATATATGTGCAGGTATAGATGGTGTTGTCGTTGCTGCAAATTATAATTGTCCTGGACAACTTGTAATTTCAGGCGAGACTTCAGCGGTAGAGGAAGCGTGTGCTAAACTGAAGGAAGTCGGAGCAAAGATGGCAGTATTATTGCAAGTGGGAGGTGCATTTCATTCCCCATTGATGGAGTCTGCACGAGAAGAGTTGGCTAAAGCGATTGAAGCCACTGAGTTTTCTACTCCTATTTGTCCAGTGTATCAAAACGTGACTGCATCTGCGGTTTCTGATCCAAATGAGATAAAAAAGAATTTGATCGAACAATTGACTTCTCCAGTACGTTGGACGCAAACAATGCAACAAATGATTGCTGATGGAGCAACAGAAGTTGTAGAAGTTGGTCCAGGAAAAGTGTTACAAGGATTATTTAAGAAGGTAGATCGTTCGTTTGCAACATCTTCAGCAACATTAGATAGTGTAGGGTAATAGTTTTAGTTAGTTTTACCTTTTTACCATTAAGAAAAATTTAGAAATTAAGATTTTGTTCTTTTGATATGGGTGATTAAGGGCATTGAGATTACTCGTTGATTATTAAAATTAAAAAAGGTTAGAAAATCATTGATTTCTAACCTTTTTTTTTGTGATTATATACTTGTAATAAGTATTAATTTATTATTACACCAACAGGGCAATGATCTGAGCCGAGAACTTCGTTTAGGATGAATGCATCTTCGATGTGTGGTAGTAATTTTTCGGAAGCTAAGAAGTAGTCAATCCTCCAGCCTACGTTTTTCTCACGTGCACCCCCGCGGTAACTCCACCAGGTATATTTTACGACTTCGGGATGTTTATGTCTGAATGTATCTAAGATTGCAGCTTTGTGGTAATTATCCATTCCATCGATTTCTTCTTGCATGAATCCAGCGAATTTGTTGTAGTTTGCTTTTGGTCGTGCTAAATCAATGTCTTTGTGAGCAACATTTAAGTCGCCACACACTAGTACCGGTTTTTTATCTTCCAACTGTTTTAAATAATCCAAAAAGGCAGCATCCCATGTTTGACGGTAACCTAAGCGTGCTAACTCACCGCCAGAATTTGGGGTGTAAACTGTCACCAAGAAGAACTTATCAAATTCAGCACAAGTTACTCGACCTTCCTGATCATGTTCTTCGATTTGAATATCATAAGAAACTGAAATAGGAGTATGTTTGGTAATAATTGCAGTTCCTGAATATCCCTTTTTAACAGCTTCGTTGGCATAAACTTCATAACCGAACAAGCTTTTCACGGTATCTTTCACTTGATCTGCAGTTGCTTTTGTTTCTTGTAAGCAAATAATATCGGGGTTGTGAAATTCCATGTCCTCAAAGAAGTTTTTTTGTGCGATTGCACGGATACCGTTAACGTTAAAAGAGATAATTTTCATGATTCAAATTTTGTGTTGTGAAAATAGAAATACTTTTTTGATTGGCATAAAAAATCCCAACCGAATGTCTTCGATTGGGATTTTGTAATGAAGTGTACTTTTTTTATAGTGGGAAATTCGAAGTGTATGTTCCTACAATTGAATAGCCAGGTGTCTTTTTGATTTTATCTTTTGCTTTTAATGTTACAGAACTTCCTGATCCGATAAATTCTAATTTACCTTTTAGGTTTAATTCCCCATTTACAATTAGTTTACCTTTTATTCTTAAAGTTGAACCTGGATTCACGAAAACATCATTTGCAGTGATATCTCCATCAATTTCAGTGATCGAACCATTGTTCATTGTTATTTTGTCTTGTACGTTTAAGCTTCCGCAGTAATAAAATTCCCCATCACTTGTAAATTCTCCTTGGATTGTGTTTGTCCCAGAGTAAGAAAGAATTTGCTTGTTTTTAACGATGAATTTATTTTTTATAGTAGCTGGAGTTAACACAGGTCTTGAGGCGCAGCTGTTGTCAACAGGTAGTGGATCAACTCTACGTAATACTTTTAACCCACCTTTTCCATTGGAAATAAAGATATATGCACCATTTGATTGAACGTAGTTTGCAGAACCATCAAAAGCGAATTTTGTGTGTAGTGTGTTATCGTCACGGTTATAAATAACTACCCCATCGTATCCGTTAGCTACATACGTAAATTCTTTGTCTGTATGTACACCATTCATTGTTCCTGAGCCAATTGATTTAAATTCACGAACTGGTTTTGAAAGATCGTTTATGTTGTATTGGAACAATGAAAGTTCACCTGTAGAAACGAATACATCTGTTCCAGAAATATGCATTACCGCTTTTCCATTGTAAGTTACATCTTTGGAGGTTAAATCGTACGATTTTTTAGATGTTTTGAAATTTGAATTTACGGAATATTGGTATAATTTAGGAGATTCAAGTCCTTGTAATGCTATTGCAAATCCATTTGGAGTATCCCCAGTAACATCACAATATCTTGCGTTGTCGAATAAATCTATGTCCATTACGTTTAAGGATTCTTTGTTGATTTTCGTGATACCTCCTCCTTCACTTCCTGAGATTGCAAAGATGAAATTGTTAGCAATACTTACAGAATTTCCAGAATAGGATGGAAGTGCAACCCAGCGAAGGTTCTTAGTTAAAAGATTATTAAATAATTCAACTTCTAATAAGACTGCTCCTTTCGTGTTGTTTTCTGTGAATTTTGAAAAGTAGATATCGCGACCACCAACAGCATATAACTTCCCATTCGAAATTGTACACTCATTTACATCTGTATCGTTTAAAATTAGTTGAGATACTAAGATAGGAGTTGAAGGAGTAGAGATATCAAATACTTCAATAGCTCCACCATAAACTGAACCAGCAACATGATACGTAACGTAGCAATAGTTTCCATTTATTTCCATTCCTGTTGCACTTGCAGTTTCACCATTTATTTTCGGTGAAGTAACATTTGCAACTTGAAAAAATTTTATCTCAGCGTTTAATGATTTTTCGTTTGATCCAACTTGTTCCCACATATATGTGGTGCGGTCATCAAAATTAGTTTCGTTAAGCGTAACTTCAGATATCTTCGTGGGTTGAATAGGACTTGTTTTTTTACAAGAAGTAATTACAAAGCCAATTATTAGAGAATAAATAAATAAATTTTTAGTCATAGTTTATGATTTTTATCATGTTTTTCTTAAATATAATAATAAATACAGA
Organism: Bacteroidota bacterium; assembly: GCA_947378245.1. Classification (GTDB taxonomy): domain Bacteria; phylum Bacteroidota; class Bacteroidia; order Flavobacteriales_D; family Crocinitomicaceae; genus CANHVK01. Next base: position 8,686 of record CANCJF010000024.1, on the reverse strand, counting down.
AAACCCCAAATAATAAATATAATTACCATTGCTACCTTCAATGCATATTATTCTTATATAAATACATAATTTTACGTTATGTTAACCATCGATCAGCAAACACTTCATGATTTAGAATTTACAACCATTCAAGGATGGCTGAGTGAATATGCGATTGGTCCTACTGCTCAAGAGCGATTGAGTTCCTTGCAACCAATTGCGTTATTAGGTGAAATTGAAACCGCTTTATTTCAAGTCAAAGAATTTCATACGATTCGAACGACAGGAGAATCTTTTCCCGGGCTTCAGTTTGAAGAGCTAACGAAAGAATTGATTTTATTACCGATTAAGGATGCTGTTTTGTCTCAGGATGGAATTGTTCGTATCTATCGTGCAAGTGATTTGGTAAATGCCTTGTTGCATTTTTTTGATAAACGCGAGGAAGAATTTTCGAATTTATTTTCATTGACTTCCGAAGTTTATTTTACGAAGGAAATTATTGAAACGATAGAAAAAATATTTGACGCTAAAGGAACTATACGCGATGATGCCTCTCCCTTGTTGTATGATATTCGTCAACAAATGCAGGTGTTGAAAAATCAAATCAATCGTAATTTTGAGCGTGAAATGCGTCGTTTATTGAAGGAAGGGTTGTTGGGTGAAACAAAAGAAACGTTTGTCCATGAACGTCGTGTGCTTACGGTAGTTTCTACTCATAAGCGCAAGGTTCATGGTTCTGTTGTAGGTTCATCAAAAACGGGGAGTTTGACTTTTATTGAACCACAAGTAAATATTCCGTTGAATAATGAATTGGAATTATTAATTGATGATGAGCGTAAGGAAATTTTTAGAATATTAAAACAATTAACGGCAGATATTTCTCATCATTTACCGTTGATTAACGGCTATCATAATTTGTTGGTAGAATTGGATTTTATACATGCAAAGACAAGATTAGCAATTGATTTACAGGCTAATTTACCATCGATAAACGAGGAACAATGCATCGAATTAATAGATGCAGTTCATCCAATTCTATGGAAAAACAATCAGCAATTAGGGAAGAAAACATTCCCACAAACGATATTATTGGATAAGTTTTCACGTATGTTAGTGATTTCAGGTCCAAATGCAGGAGGTAAGAGTATTACGTTGAAAACAATTGGGTTGATGCAATTGATGTTGCAATCCGGATTATTGGTTCCGGTACATCCGAACAGTAAAATGAGTTTCTTTCAGCGTATCTTGAGTGACATCGGAGATAATCAATCGATAGAGAATGAGTTGAGTACATATTCTTATCGTTTGAAACGAATGAAGTATTTTTTAGAGGTTTCTAATCGTCGTACTTTGTTGTTATTAGATGAGTTTGGAACAGGGTCAGATCCAGATTTAGGCGGAGCTTTAGCGGAAGTATTTTTTGAGCATTTATATAATAAGAAGAGTTTTGGTGTAATTACTACTCACTACGCGAGCATTAAATTAAAAGCAGATCGTTTGAAGAATGCTGTAAATGGTTGTATGCTGTTTAATACAGAAACCTTGGAGCCGTTATATCGTTTTTCCGTGGGACAGCCAGGGAGTTCGTTTACATTCGAAGTGGCACAGATGAATGGAATATCATTGGAGTTGATCGCTGAGGCTAAATCGAAAGTAAATGAGCAGAAGGTGAACATGGATAAGTTGTTGAGTGAATTACAAAGTGAAAAAACTTATTTAGAAAAATTAAACAGAGAACACATCGAGGCGCAAGAAGTTGCGATGCAAAAGCAAGTGTATTTTGAAGAACAAAAAAAGCGATACGATGAAAAGTTTCAAGCTGTGCAATCGACCATTGCAGTCAATAATACCTATATATTGTTGGGTAAGAAATTCCAGCAATTCATCGGTCGTTTTGTAACAAAGAGTCGTAAAAAGGACATCAACCAGCTTTTGATGGAGGAGATTAAGAAATACATTTCTGTTGAGAAATCTAAATCAGAGGAAGCACGACGTTTGGAGACATTAAAAGCTACTGTAGGTGTCCCTGCTAAAAAAGCAAAAAAACAGAAAGTAATTGAGGTCAAAAAAGATCCGTATTTGCAAGAGAAAATAGGGATTGGTTCTACGGTGAAATTAATTGAAACCAAGCAATCAGGTACAGTGGATGATATGCAGGGAAATATATGTACGGTGGTGTTTGGTTTTTTGAAGATGAAGGTGGAGAAAGAGAGGTTGATGTGGGTCAAATAAGTGATGAGTGACGAGAAACGTCCTTCGACAAGCTCAGGAGACGAAGTGAGGACTTAAGACAGTTGAGAAACGAAAAATAAATTATGAAGATAGTAGCATTTGGAGCGTCGAATAGTAAGAAGTCGATCAATAAAGAGTTTGCAAAGTTTGCAGCGAATCAATTTAAGAGCACATCTGTGGAGGTGTTGGATTTGAATGATTATCCATTGCCAATATATTCCATTGATTTGGAAAATGAAGATGGATTACCAGATAATGCTATCTTGTTCCACGAAAAGTTGAAAGCATCGGATATGATTATCATTTCGTTTGCTGAGCACAATGGAAGTTATGCTGTTGTATTTAAGAATTTGTTTGATTGGGTATCACGTGTAGAGTTAAAAATGTTTGAAGGAAAGAAATTGTTTCTACTTTCAACTGCTCCAGGTCCAAGAGGTGGTTTGGGAGTTTTAGAACATGCTGTAGATCGATTTCCTCGCCATGGTGCGGTTATTTCAGCAGTTTACACTTTACCACAATATAATCAACATTTTTCAGCAGAAGAGGGGATTTTGGATGATGAATTGAGAGAGAAGTTTTTGGAGAAAGTAAGAATGATCGAACAACTTTAAGATTTAATAATCTTGAGATTTTTGTCTTAAACAATATCTTTCGTAATTTTAATAAAATTTTAAAACAAGCTATATGAAAATTGAAGCAAACAAAGTTGTTTCCTTGAATTACAAGTTGACAAATCACAAAACAGGTGAGAAAATAGAAGAAACAACAGCAGAACATCCAATGGTTTTTTTATTTGGGGTACAAGCAATTATTCCAGATTTCGAAGTGAATATTTCGGGTAAGACGATTGGTGATACGTTTGCTTTTGCAATCGAAAGCGCGGATGCATATGGAACACCATCTGATGAACAGATAGCTATGATACCTTTAGATGTTTTCTTTATGGAAGATGGTAAGGTAAATACAGAGGAGATTTATGTAGGAGCTAAAGTTCCTATGTCAGACAATGAAGGTCACCAATTATTAGGTACTGTATTGGATATTAATGAAGAGTTTGTGAAGATGGACTTTAATCATCCATTAGCTGGTATAGATTTGCATTTTGAAGGTGAGATTATTGGTGTGAGAGAAGCTTCTGAAGAGGAGGTTGCTCACGGGCATGTTCATGGTGAACACGGACACCAACATTAATAATTCCAATTAAAAAGCTTTTTCATCGTTCAACTTCAAAATTATTTCCTAATTTCCTAGAGTAAACTGCGGAATCAATTTTTTTGTTTGCCTCGAAAAATCAATTTTAATTGAAATTATTGGCGAAATAATATTTAGGGACTCTCGGGTCCCTTTTTTTATAGTCTACGGGCTTTTTTACGTAGTCTTAATTGTTCACGTTGTCTGCGATTAGATTCTTTGATGCGTCGTTTCATTTCTGGTGTTTGTTTGTTCCAAAATTCTCTTTTAGCTTTTTCATTTGCCTTTTGAGCGGCTTTCAGTTCCTTCTTTTTTTGTTTGCGTAATTCTTTTGAAATTTCTTCTGCATTTGGCTCTTTGTTTGTTTTAGCAGTCCCACAGGAATAGGTATTGAATGTGAGTGATAGGATTACTATCCACATACTTATCATTCCGTATTTATGGGTAAATTTGTTTAACATTATTATTTTAGATAGTCCATATATAATGATACGATTTTTTTTTATTTTAGTTATTTTATTCTTGTTTTCTTGCAGTAAATCGGTAAATACGAATCCTGTTCCAAGTATTCCTTTTGATCTGACCATTCACACTGAATTACCAAGTTATTCCGCGTTACAAGGTGTCGGTGGAGCTTGTTATTATGATAATTGTGGAGTTCAAGGCATTGTAATTTATCGAAAATCGATGGATGAATTTGTTGCTTTTGATAGACAATCCCCTGCTAGTCAAACGAAATGTACTTATCCACTTATGATTGATAGCAAGAATATGCTACAGTTGAACGATAGTTGCACTGGAGCTAAGTTTTCGCTGTATGATGGTTCGATTGTATCTGGTTCGAATTTTGGGTTGAGGCAGTATCAGACGAGTTGGAATGGGAGTAATTTGTTAAGGGTTTTTAATTGAATCGAACCATATAAGGCATATAAGATTATTGGGCGGGGAGATTTATTGTAAAGTCTTAGAATGAATCCACTGCTTGGTAACCGATGCCAAGGCGTTGTACATAGGGTAAGTAGGTTTCAATTTGAGCGATGTCACGTAGTCCTCCTGACGCTTTGATTTTTAGGGGAGACTTTTCTTTTTGAATTTCGTGGTACATGACTTTCACTTTTTCCAATTCTGCTCCAACAGCCACTTTTCCGGTAGAAGTTTTGATGTAATCTACTTTCGTTTGTATGCATAGTTTGGTGTATAAGGCAGTTTCATCTAGTGAATGCAAACCACTTTCAACGATTACTTTGAGTGTGACTGGATGACCTATTTTGTTGATATTAGCGTGGCATAATTCACGTAATGTGTTAAGTTCTCTGACGAGGTAGGTTTCGTCGTTTAGTTTCTTATAGTTGATTACCACATCAATTTCATCGGCACCATTTTGTATAGCTTCTTTAGTTTCTTTTACTTTTTCTTCGATTGTGTTTTCTCCAGAAGGAAAAGAGACAACTGTGCAGACTAAAACTTTTGAGTTTTCTAGTTCTTGTTTTGCAATACGAACTTTGTCTGGCGTGATACAAACGGATGCTACCTCTAGTTTTTGTGCGTTTTTACACAAATCGATTATTTCTTGATTGGTAGCTGATGGATTGAGTAGGGTGTAGTCGATTAATTTTTGAAGTGAAGTTTTGTTAGGCATTTTTTCTTTTTTTTAATCTTCTTACGCTGTGGTGTTTGTATTCGTTTGAAACCACACTAATGTTGCCGTCAGACTCTAAAATTAAACTATCTACTTCTTCGATGGTATGACTTCCGTGTTCACGTATTGCTTGTAAAAGTTCTTCTTTAGAAATGTTGTTTTTTTGACAGTTGGATTCAATGATCTTGCCATTATGTATGAGTATGACAGGTTCACCTTCCAACACTTTTCGAAGACTAGGGAATTTGTATTTGAGTTTCTTGAAAATGAAATTTATTACAAATAATACAGAAGCTGCTAAAATTCCTCCACCCAAAGAGGTATCTGCGCCAACCATCGCATTTTGAACGGCGTTACTGATTAATAATACGAAGATTAAGTCGGTAATGGATAGCTGAGCAAGTTCGGTTTTCCCCAAGACACGTAAAGCAAGGATAATAAAAAGGTAGACACCTGTGGTGCTAATAATGATGTGTATGTAAGGATTATCAAACATTTATTTTTTCTTTCTAGCAAAGTTAAAATTTGTAACCCACATAAGTTGGGTTAATTCGAGAAAACGTAAATCTTTGGCTGTATTTCTAACATACATTTGGGAGAGATATCCTAGTTCAAGTCTACCCATTTTACCCATATTATATCCAACTCCAAGGTAAGACCAATTTTCACTGAAAGTTGTATTTTTCGTACCTGACAAACTAAAATAGAATTCGTTGTAGGTATTAAGGTAAAACTCTTTTTCATCCAACGTTTTTCCTTGTAAAGGCATATTGAATCCTATTTGGTAACGTGCACGCGTAGCTAATGAGTGCGGTGCAGTGTTGTTCGTTTGAATAAATCTTTCTTCGAACCGAACACGGTTTGTAAGTCTACCATTCGCTAAAGGCAAAGAGTAGATAAGTTGTTGCCAAATTCTGTGTTCGTTGGTATAATCTGGTGTGATTGGATTGTTTCGTTGGTAGGTGTAACTTGCCCCAAAATTGAGGTTTGGTGAAGCAATATAGATAATACTTGGTTGAATGTACAATTGTAAGTCTTTTGCAGGATAATTGGTATTGTTTTGTAAACTTTTAAAAACATCAATGGTTGTAGAAGCAAAGAAATTATAGTTGAATTTTTGTGAGATTCTTCCCGTTTGATTGATAACAGGAAGTATACCATAAAAGGTTAAGTTTTGTGAAAAAGCAATTGTTTGACAGAAAACTAGAAGAAATAATAACTTTTTCATTTTAATATAGCGTTTGAATCGGTTTAACTTCTACTTCTACCGTTTTTAAACGATTACCCAATTCATCAAAATAGATTTCGTAATAATTTGATTTGTTGTTTTTTGTTCCTTTTATGTAAATCTCGTAGAGGTTCTTTTTTTCAGGTATTTCAACTAAGTTACATTCTGTGATTTTGTGTTTTGTATACTCTGTTGTTAAGTAGTTATTAATGTTTTTACCTACTTGTTGCGGTATTTCATCCAATTCTAATTCCGTTTCTTTTTCAATCAATTCATTATTGAAAAATTTGAGTGAAATTTCATCTTTTCCGTAATCAAATTCAGCCTCAATAACAATGGAATCATTTTGTTTTTCTAGGTAGAATTTAACTTTCTTGATTGTTGGATAATTTGTAGAGATGTAATTTCTTATCTCTTGAGATACATTCTTATTTTTCATCCTTTTTTCTTGGGAGTAGAAGGTGGATACAAACATTAAGGATAAAGCTAGAATGAAATAGTTCATATAATTAGTAATTTAATACAAGGTAGTTATTTTTCACATCAGTCAGTAGATTTCACCGATACAATTACCAATTTCACAGACAAACTTATTCATAAAAACTGAATACCGTTTGGAGAAAGTAGTGCTATCGGAACTCAAATTCATTGAAGGAATGGGAGATTATCGCCGAATTCATACAACCCAAAAGAAAATAATGACCTTACAAACTTTCAAAGAGTTGGAAGAAGAGTTGAAGGATACTAATCTTCTTCGGGTACATAAATCTTACATGGTAAATTTGGATTTTATTGAAGGGATAGAACGCGATCGTATACTTATAGGGAAAGAGTTGATTCCGATTTCAGAGACGTATCGAAAAGAGTTTTATGAGCGGATAAGGTGATTGTTTTTCATGATAATCCAAAGTGTTGGTTTGGATTATCATGATAATTCAAAGTAGAAATTGTTTAATTTATTGTTTTTGAGTGGTTTGTGAATTTGTTGAAGTTTTCAATATTTTTCATAGTTTCATCTTGTAAAATCAACTTTCACCTCCAAAATGAAATCCCTATCTTTGCACCATGATTAATCTAGAACAACTTGGAGTTTACCTCCCTCAAGGACATTTATTTAAAGACATTACCTTACAAATTAACCGTGGGGATAAAATTGGTTTAGCAGGAAAAAATGGTGCTGGTAAATCGACCATGTTGAAGTTATTGTCGGGAATGGAAAAGCCATCCGAGGGTAGAATTCACACTCCAAAAGACACTACGATTGGTTTTTTAACACAAGATATAAAAATTGACACAACCAAAACTGTCTACGATTACTTGTTCTATTCCAATGAATTATTGAATCGAGTGCGTACACGTTTGGACGAAATTAATCATGATTTAGTAACTCGTACTGATTATGAAAATGAGTCGTACTTAGCTTTGTTGGATGAATTGACAGAACTAAACGATCTGTTTGCATTTCACGAAGGATTTCAATGGGAAGAAAAGATTGCTTCGATATTACTTGGACTAGGGTTTGAATTAGCAGAATTTCATCGTGAATTAAGCACTTTTTCAGGAGGATGGAAAATGCGTGCTGAGCTAGCTAGGATATTAGTGAATAAGCCAGATGTCATTTTACTAGATGAACCTACCAATCACTTAGACATCATTTCGATTTCGTGGTTGGAGAATTACCTGACCAAATTTGAAGGGATAGTAATTGTGATTTCCCACGACCGTTTATTTTTGGATAATGTAACGAAACGTACCTTAGAGATTTCTCAAGGAAAAGTAAATGATTATCCGCTTCCGTATTCGTTGTACAAAATTCGTCGTGAGGAGGAATTGGCCTTGATGACCAATGCGAAGAAACAACAAGAAAAAGATATTAAACATACGAAGGAATTAATTGATAAATTCCGTGCTAAAGCGAGTAAAGCTGCATTCGCACAATCCTTGATGAAGAAGTTGGATAAAACGGAAATTATTGAGGTAGAAAATGATGCTGTTGCCAAAATGAAAGTTTCTTTTCCATTGAGTTTACAACCTGGGAAATGGATTTTGGAGATGGAGCGCATGGGGAAAACCTTCAATGATAAAGTACTTTTTAGAGATATTAGCATAACAGTTGGTCGTGGTGAGAAAATTGCCTTGTTAGGTCCGAATGGTGTGGGTAAATCTACCTTGTTGAAACGCATCATGGGTACCTTGGATGGTGACGGAATCGTGAATTATGGACACAATGTAAAAATCACGTATTTCGCGCAAGATCAAGCCGAAAAATTGGATGTCAACAAAACGATATACGAAACGGTTGATGATATTGCCGAAGGGGAAATTCGCAAAGATTTACGTTCGATTTTAGGAACCTTCCTATTTACAGGAGAAGAGGTCGATAAAAAAGTTGGAGTTCTTTCAGGAGGTGAACGTAC
>CANCJF010000023.1 GCA_947378245.1 Bacteroidota bacterium | reverse complement strand
ATTGATTTAGCGGTACATTCTCACAAAGATTTAGAAACAAATCCTCCTGCAGGATTAATTATCGCAGCTGTGTCTGAACGCGAAGATCCATCCGATTTATTGTTGATTAACAAAGCAAAAGTAGATAAAACTCAAGATTGGAATTTAGCATTAGATGCTTCTATTGGAACTTCTTCTGCACGACGTAAATCACAAATTCTTCGTTTTAGAAATGATTTAAAAATTAGCGATTTACGTGGAAATGTTCCTACACGTATTCAAAAACTACGCGATGGAAACTACGATGCAATTGTACTAGCAAAAGCAGGGGTTGATCGTTTGCAATTAGATCTTTCTGAGTTTTTTGTTGAAATACTAAATCCAACGGAATTTGTACCTGCTCCAGCACAAGGAGTACTTGGTTTACAAATTCGTGAAGACGATACCCGTATGGCTGAAATCATGCAGCATTTAAATCATACCGATGTTGCGAAACGTATTGGCGTTGAGCGTAAAGTACTAAACCTATTAGAAGGTGGTTGCCAATTACCTTTAGGTGTTTATTGTCCAAATGAAAAACAAGTGTTTGTGTCTCACGCAACTTCAAGTGATGTAGCTGCAAAAGGATATTACTACGAACCTGAAAATTTGGATGAGATAGTTACACAAATTGTTGCAGACCTAAAGAATGCAAGTGTAGAAGCGTGATTCGTTCTATCTTAATTACAAAATCTAACGAAAATCAAGGTGTACTTGCAGACTTTTGTAAGTCTCAAAACATTCAATTGCTTTACCATTCGTTTTTAACTTTTTCGAAAGTCGAGCTTGTAGAAATACCTAAAACAGAAGTGCTTTTTTTTAGCAGTAAACGTGCGGTCGATTATTTTTTAGAACAAGCTTCTATTTCTCCTGAAACACAAATCGCATGCATTGGTGAAGCAACCAAAAATCATCTGGAACTGTTGGGTTATAACGTTGATTATGTAGGTCAACAAGCAGGTAACCCGGAAACAGTTTCTAAGGATTTTGCAACTTGGCTGGGAGAAAAAACATGCACAATCCTTTTAGCAAAAGACAGTAAAAAATCAATTATAAAACATCTAAACCCAACGAATACAAAATGTTGTGTTGTTTATGAAACCGTAATTCATACCTTCACATTTGAACAATCATTTGATTTTGTCATTTTCACAAGTCCATCAAATGTAACAGGATATTTAAAAAAAAATAAAATAACAGACTCAACGAAAGTCATTGCATGGGGAGAAACTACGAAAAGGTATTTAGAGGACAACCAACTAGATGTATCGAAAACATTGAAATCTGCAAGTGAACAAGAACTTGTAGAAATGCTAAAGACTACTATTCTCTAAAACCTAATTTCTTGAATTACGAATGTAGAAGATTTAGCTGCTTTTGGATCAAACAATTCGTTCAATTTTGCGTTCAAAATATAATAATACGGTCCCCCAATAGTACCAGTCGTTGGAAAAGTATTTACACTTCTAAATCGATCCCAAGGAAGTGCACTTTCCCAATTGTCAGTAGATCTCATTCTTGTAATTTCTTGACTAACATTTGAAATAACAACCAACTCTTTATTTGCAGGGTTATAGATAAGTCCATCTGCTCCAAGTAACAATATACATTTTACTTTTTTAATATCTTGTGGTTTCTTAACTGGAATTTTATACAATATTCCAGGACTTGAGACAGCCATTAAAAAACCATCTGGATGAAAAACAATTCCGTTTAGTTTAAATCCTTCCCCTTTCCATTCGTCATAAGTTGTGAAAATCGAAGGAGTTCCAGCTGCATCCACTTTGTAAATTATCGGTGAAAAACTATTGGTCACATAGACATTTCCTTCATTGTCAAACGTCACATCGTTTGCGAAATTTAATCCTCCAGAGTTCAACGCTCCCAAATCAGCAATATACTTTTGTGTTCCAGTAGTTGCGTCATACGCAATCAATTTTGCAAATTTTCGTTGTGTAGCAGGACTCGTTTTCGTTGAAACACCCGGATCAGAAGTACACACATACAAGGTGTTCGTTTTCTCGTTTAAACGTAAGCCAATTGCTGAAATCATCTCAGGAGAATCGACAAATACCTTATAATTACCCTTACGATCAACGGTGCCAATTTTACCATGACGCAAAGAACTTACAAAAAACACATCTCGTTTTGCATGGTATGCAATTCCTTCAGGGTATAAAGTGTCTGATTTAAAAGTGATGTCTTGAGCATGGATGTTCAATGCTAATAAAATTGAAAGTGTAAAAAGTAGTTTTTTCATAATGAATTCATTGTTGAATGTAAAACTGCATATTAATTTACAAAAGAACAACCATTTTTAGATGAAATCATCGTTTCTTATTACGAATTTGACAAGGATGGATAGTATAATAATTATTTTTACGAGAATAATAATTTTTCCATCATGCTCACCATCCAAAATTCCTCCTTCAAAATATCTGTTACCAGAGTCGGTGCAGAATTGTGTAGCTTATTCTCCAAATCAACTAACACAGAGTTTATGTGGCAAGCAAATCCTTCCATTTGGGGGAGTTATGCACCTGTGCTATTTCCTATTATTGGTTGCTTGAAAGATGGAAAATTTTTATTCGAAGGAAATGCTTATTCTGTTCCAAAACATGGGTTTATACGAAATAATACAACTTTAGAAAGCAATATTATCGGAGAAAATTGCATCGAATTCCGTTCAAAATATACAGAAGAATCCTTGAAGGATTATCCATTTAACTATGAATTTATTATTCGATATATCTTGCAAGAAGATGGGGTAAAAGTCGAACATACCATTATTAATCACGATACGCAAAACCCGATGTACTTCTCCCTTGGAGGACACCCAGGTTTCAATTGTCCATTTTTTGAGAACGAAAAATACGAAGATTACTTCATCGAATTTGAAGTCCCTGAAACCGATGAAACGTGGTTGGTTAGTAAAGAAGGACTCATTGAAAATGAATCGATTTCCTACTTAAAAGATACTAAAACACTTCCGCTTCACTCAGAAATTTTCGCAAAAGACGCGCTGATTTTCAAAAAATTACAATCGAAAAATGTTACGTTGAAATCAAAGAATCATTCTGTCGCATTAACTGTTGATATTTCTGAATTTGATTATGTAGGACTTTGGGCTAAACCAAACGCTCCTTTTGTGTGTATCGAACCGTGGTTAGGAATTTCGGATGCAGTGAATACTTCGCAAGATTTTACACAAAAAGAAGGAATTCAACGTTTGGAAGCTGGAGATACAAAGGTGATTTCGTTTGAGATAAAAATAGAAAATTAATTATTCAGTCGCTAAGCGTATCAATAAGATTAATTCTTTTTCAGAAATACTTTCTTCTTCGGATTTGTCATAGATATCGAGCAAGTAGATTTTCTCATTGACTACTTTGATGTGAGTAATAACTCTGGCGCCTCCACTCTTTCCTTTTCCTTTGGAAGTAATTGCCATTCTGATTTTATAGCAATCCTTACCAATATGAGTTCCTAATTTAGGATTTTTGCCAAGTTCGATAAGTAACTTACGGACATCATCACCAATGGATTTATATTTTTTTGCTAATGTCTTTAACTCTTTTGCGAAAGAAAGAGTTGGAATTATTTCAAAGCTCATTTAAAAGGTCGGCAATTGATTGATGAGATTTCCCTTTTTCAATAAGTTCGATTTCTTTGAATGATTCTTTTAGATTAGTGTAACGCTTATACAACTTAGGACTTAGACTATTCTTATCTTTTGGTATAACAAAATTATCAGAAGTACTATTCCATTCTTTAATTGGAATCTGTACCTGTACCGATTTTATTTTTCCGTGATGATCCATGATATATTCTAATCTCATCGTTACTGCTATTAGTTATTTAAACAAATTTATGAAATCAAAGGCAGATTTCAAAATCATTTACCAGCACTCACCAAACTTTGCAACAAACTAATTTGCTCTTTCAAAAGCTCTATCGTTTTATCTTTTTCGGTGATGATGGATGCATATTGCTTGGTAACATCTTCTGAAGTGTAAATGGTTTGAGCGAAATTTCCTCCCGATTGATTATAATGATTAAAAACAGTAGACTCCCCCATAAGTTCAGAAATATCAACTTCTAATACTTTTGAAATCTTTTCGAGTTCATCTGTATTGAATTTTATCGTACCTGATTCACGTCTGCTATATTGCGACTGATTTAAGCCTAATTGAAAACCGACAAATTCTTGAGATAATTTTTTATTTTCTCTGTAAAACTTAATTCTTTCATTCAATTTCATACTAATCAGTTGTTTAAGGTTGTATTTTATAAAAGTACAAATTATTCTGTATTCACATAGAGTATGTGGAAAGGTTATTGATAATTCTTTATTAAAAGATTAAACTTGTCTCTGTTATAAATTCAACTAAATCAATAATAAACATGAAAAAAATTATCATTCAGATTTTTACGCTTCTATTAATGTCACACGTTTACTCACAACAATTGTTATTACAATCATCTACTAAAGTCGGTTGTGAAAATGAAGGAATTGCAGTTACAGTTTATGGTGTTGATTATGGAGATGCAACTATTCCTGCTGCGTCTAAAAATTCTAAATACATTGAAATTTATAAAGATGGTATTAAAATGTTTCAAGAGAATATATATTTTGGGTCTACTTATTCATTTAAAGCTCAAACATCTGGAAAATATACAGCTAAAACAAATTATATATTTAAAAATACTGTAACTTCTCAAGAAGATCCTTATACACTCGCTACAAGTTCAAATTCATTAGATTTAACAATCAATAAAAATCCTACGGCTATATTGACAGCTTCGAAACCCGAACAAAATTATTTTGGTGCAAAATTTATATGTTTGAAGGACTCAGTTACTTTTACGGCTACACCTATAGAATGTATAGATTGTAAATATAGTTGGGGGAGTAATAAAATAACTATCACTCAAGATGATTTAAGAGGGGTGTATCATAAAAATTACGGACTAACTATAACCGCTAAAAATGGTTGTAGTACGGGGATTTCTGGTACTGGTATAATTTCACCTGATTTTACTATAAATGGAATTAGAGATAATCCATTTTATGACACACTGCATAATTACACAATTTGTAAAGGTGGTCAAGTCAAATTATCAGCTGGATATATAGGAGATGCAGGCCCACTTACATTTAGTTTTCGATGGAATAATGGAGTTGGATCTGACACAATAGTTACAAAATCTGGAAATTACACATTTGAGATGATACCAGATAATGCTAATTTAAAAGAAGAATGTTCAATCTCCTATCATAAGCCTATTAAAATAACAGTATTAGAACCTTATGTAAACCTCACTACAAATCAAAAAACATTAATTTGTTCAGAATCAAGGGATACTATTAGTATTAAAGCAACTACTGATATTTTCAACTATTCAAAACTGGGTTTAAAAGGTACGTTAGAATGGATTGGTGCTACCAAATTAGATTCTGTGAATTCATTTTATACTTCGGGAGACAAAAAGAAATCTTTTATTGATTCTGTTCAATCCAGAATTTTATTAACTAAAATTGGGTATAATTTTGGATTTGATGAAAACAGTTGTGTTTTTACTTCCAAACCTTTGAAGATAAATGGTTTTGAGCGTAAGCAAAAGGTTTCATTCGAAGATATTGCTAAAAGTTTTATATTTAATGATACTTCTATGAAATATCAAATATATCAGTCTGGATTGCCGCAGAAAGATACAGTAATTTATATTCAAGGTGGATGTAGAGATGATGTTTCTTTCTCATTATCAAATTCTTTCATTGGGAAATGGAGTGACGGTAATAATCTAAATAATCGCAAATTAATAAGTGGAGATTATTTTTTAACTGTTTCAGATCAAGATAATTGTAGAACTAAATTTTACATTGGTATTGCAACCAAAAAACCAAAATTTAATATAGCTCAAGAAAACAGTTATATGAAATTATCTACGGATATGAATCATAATTCTGTTACATGGTATTTATGTAATAAAGATGGTGGTGTAAGTATAATTAATGACAAAGAAAACCAATTAAATAGTATAGTTTCCGGAAGTTATTATTCTGCTGTTGTTACTGATTATGAAACGAATTGTACCATGAAATCTGATTGTATTCAATTCATTCAAAACTGTGAAAGTTTAAGTGTTCCATCAGAGTTTTATTGTAATTCTAAAAGTGGGAATTATACAATAAAAGACATTAATGGTTACCCATACAATTGTTATTGGGAAGCAAAAGTAACTCAAGGAGCTGATTGGCTTTCGACGACTTCTAAAGGTGGTGCACTAACTGATAAAATAATATTTGATGTTACGGAAAACACAACTAAAAATGTTAGAATAGGTATATTGGATATTGCAGGTAAACAAATTCAAATCACCCAAGAAGGAATTAATTCAGGTTCTTTAGGTTTAATAAACGATACAAAAGTCGAATGTTCTATTTACCCAAATCCAACCGAAAATGTAATAATTGTTGAAGGAGAAAATTTAAGAAATCATGAGATATTAGTAAGTAATTTAATCGGAAATACAGTTCATAGACAATCAATTAATGATTTTAAAACTGAATTATATCTTAAGCAAATTGTAACTAAAGGGGTCTATATTATTTATATTTTAAATGAAAATCAACAAGTTATTGGGCAGAAAAAAATTGTTTTAGAATAATTTATAACAACCCCACTTAATTAACCTATAAGTCAGGTTATACCCTTAAAATACTCATTAATTTTAAGGGTATAGCCTGATTTTAAGTATTCAAAATTTTCAAATACTTTTCCAGACTTTCGATTAAATTGTTAGAAATAAGTCTTTACTTTAGCTGATTAATCTCATCTTCCGAAAGACCAGTCAGTTTGGAAATTTCTGCTATCTCTAACCCTAATAGAAGTGCATTTTTAACAATTTCACTCGTTTTTTTTAGTTCACCCTCTTTGACGCCTTCCTTAATTCCCTCTTTAATTCCCTCCTTAATCCCTTCTTTAATCCCTTCCTTAATCCCTTCCTTAATTCCCTCTTCAATCCCTATCTTCAGTCCTTTTTCAACACCTTTATTAAAACCATCTTCTTCGGCTGTATCAAATGAGTTTTTAAGGTCTCTAAAATATTTCAAACTATTTTCGTAGGATCTAACTTGTTTTGGAGTAAATTTTGCGATTTCAGCGGTTCTAAATAATTTTTCAAAAATTGCTTCACGCATGGAGTCTGGAATACGATCTAATTTGCTTAAATTCTTAATGATATACAACCATTTATCAAAACGTGTTTCAAGTTCATCTATTTGTTTGTTGAATTTTGGCATTTCCAAATAGATGAATGTCAATTTATTATAAAAGGTCTTATTGGTGTCGATGTCTTGTAATTTAACATCGTATCTGAATTTATCAATGTCTTTCTTATCTTCATCGAAGACAAAGTCTAAAATTGCGATGGTGTAAACGGCTTTTAACTCAAAATCCCAATTGGCCAATTGTGCTTGCTCACGAATAGGAAAGGTGGAATAATAGACTGTGCGATCTTTGAAGAATTTTTGTTTCGTCTTTTGAAGTTCAACAATAAATTTCTCTCCTCTTTCATTCTCACAATACAAATCAAAAATGGCCTTTCTATCAATGGAAGTGTCGCCTAATTGTTCAGACTTAATGTAATTAATACTAATAAT
Organism: Bacteroidota bacterium; assembly: GCA_947378245.1. Lineage (GTDB taxonomy): Bacteria > Bacteroidota > Bacteroidia > Flavobacteriales_D > Crocinitomicaceae > CANHVK01. Next base: position 17,006 of record CANCJF010000023.1, on the reverse strand, counting down.
CTGACCTTGCTCTTCTTTCAATAGTTCATTTAAAAAATCCAATAACAAATCTTTGTTAGGTTCTTCTCCAAAAAGTTTTTTGAACCCGTAATCTGTAAAAGGATTGATGTATTTTTCTAGAAAGTATTCCATTTTTATTGTTTGATGATATGCCTAACAAAATTAGGAAATTGGAATATCATAATCTAATTTTTCTAGAAGATTGCGTAGAAATACGTTTTTTATGCTTCACTATTTTAAACTATTTCTTTAACTATTTGATCTCTACTTTTGCATAAAAATGATAGAATGCTTTATTTATTCTTTCTGTATCCTTCTTCTAAGGTTCATAAGTATATACTCATTTATTTTTAAACAAAAAAAAGGTCGGAATTTCTTCCGACCAATCTTGAGATAAAATAATAAATTATTATTTTTTAGTGTCGTTACCCAATGCTTCGTCTATACGAGTTTCAAAATCTTTAGTTAAATCATCAAATCCATCTAAATAAGTTGAAAGATCAATTTTTGATTTATCAGGAAATACTAATCTTATGCTTGTTTCTGTTGTTTCCTCTTGAGATTGAGAATCAGAAACTTTAGTGTAAAATTGTAAATCTGCTATTTTACCACCAGTTGATATATAATATAAACCAGGATTGATGGACATTCTGAGCTCAAACCTCTGTGAATCCTAATTTGTATTTCGTTTGATGCAACTAATTATTTATATCGCAAGATTTTAACGTTTGTATTTAAAGTATTCGTTAAGGAAGATAACCATAGTTATTCCTATCCCCCCAATATCTTCAAATATTTCTCCAAACATTCGATCTCAACATCAGCAATAAAATGATGAAAATCTTCTTTAGAATCGGTTGTTTGGGCTTGTTCTAAAGTAGTATAATACTTCATCCGTGTTTCATAATCTCCTTTGATATTCGCAATCACAAATCCATTTCTTAGTAAGATCAAGTTCATTAATAAACGCGATGTACGACCATTTCCATCTACAAATGGGTGTATAGTAACTAACCTTTCGTGCATTTCTGCTGCCAACAACACAGGGTGATATGTTTTGTAATTGGTAGCATACCAAAGATAAAGTTCTTCCATTTGCTTCGCGACCAAAAAAGGTTGAGGTGGGTTGTGCGCACTTCCTTTGATCATGACTTGTATGTTTCTGTATTTACCCGCGTATTCAGGCATTATTCCTCGTAAAATGAGGTTATGCATCACTAATACTTCTCGTTCATTGATCTTGGATTTCTTTTGAACTAATTCTTTGACATACAATATTGCTTCCTGATGATTAATCGCTTCTAAATGTTCGCGCATACTTTTCCCCGAAACAGTCAATCCTTCATTGATGACCAAATCGGTCTCACGTAAGGTAAGTGTGTTTCCTTCAATACGATTACTCTCAAAGGTATATTCCAACTCCAAAGCTTGGGCGATGCGAAAACTATCGTATTGACGAAGTGTGTCTAATTTCACTTTTAATGAATCAATGTTAGCTAACTTTTCTTGTAAGGATTGCGAAAGTGTTGGAACTTGCTTTTTACTATAATTCTCTAATTCTTCTTGAACCATATATATAGCTTGAGCTGCGTATGGTTCGTATTGGAGTTCATTTAATAAGCGTTCTTTGATCCAAAGGGGAAGTAATGTCTCTTCCGGAATTTCTAAGATAGACGCAAATTTTAAGATTTGTTCTTTCGTAGCCTGACGTGCTCCACTTTCAATTTTACTGACAATTGCTTGATCAACTCCCATTAATTGAGCAAGTTCACGAATTTTTAATCCTTTTTCTTGACGGGTGGTTTTTAAAAGTGCTTTCATTTGACATAAATTTTCATGACAAATTTAGTCAATTTAATTTGAACGAAGAAAAATCAATTTATAGAAATTCCTTATTTTACAACTCTTCGAAACACTATTAATGCAATTAAAATAAAGAAACTTCCAAACACAAAAGGCATACCTAAAATTGGGTTAGAAAGGGTGGAAAAGAAATAGAAAATTGCCATCATCATGGGTGGACCAATAATTTCTGCAATACTCAACACACTGGTCATCACTCCCTGTAATTCTCCTTGTTCGTTTTCTGAGGTCTTATTGGACATAATCGAACTTATAGCAGGATGTGCTAATCCAGAAAAGGCATATGGTAGCATGAAAGCATACAACATCCAACTATTTGAAGCAAAAGCGATTGCTAACATTGTAAACACAGTAATAAGCATACTCAATGTTGCGGTTTTTTCATCGCCAAATTTCTGGGATATCTTTCCAGCTAAACCTCCTTGAATGATAGCGATACAAACTCCAACAGCTGTCAAGGAATAACCAACATCTCGGATTTTCCAACCGAATTTTTCAATGGTATAATAATTCCAAGTGCTTTGAATGGCCATGGAACCTAAAAACAAAAGAAATAATACTACAAACACCCAGGCAAAATTTTTGTATTTCTTCAATTGAAAGAAAGCACCTATCGGATTAGAACGTTTCCAAGAAAAGGCACGACGATTTTCTAAAGACAATGATTCTTTTAGGACGATATAACCATAAATTAAATTTGTTAAAGACAATCCTGCAGCAAATAAAAAGGGCATGCGCATATTAAAATCACCTAATAAACCGCCTATCGCTGGTCCTATCACAAAGCCAATTCCAAAAGCAGCTCCCACCATTCCAAAGTTTTTTGTTTTATTCTCAGGAGTTGAAATATCAGCAATGTATGCTGTTGCGGTGGTATAACTAGCACCAAACATTCCTGCCAAACAACGCCCGACGACTAACCACACAATACTTGGAGCAAAATACATAAATACATAATCTACACCTAGACCAAACAAAGACATTAATAAAATAGGTCTTCTGCCAAATCGATCACTCAGCGCGCCAATAATTGGAGAAAACAGAAACTGCATAAACGCGTAACAACCCAATATTGGTCCGTAGTATTTCGCTGATTCTTTAATGCTAATATGAGCGATATCGGCAACCAAACTTGGTAAAGAAGGAATAATAATTCCTAAACCTGTGGAATCAATGACAATCGTTATGAAGATAAATAGGAAAGCGTTTTTTTGATTCATTTTAAAACTTAGTCTCGAACGGATTAAAATTCGACATTCCCTCAACCTCTTTGAGTGTATTATGCTCAACACGCATCACACGATGCGGAAATTTTTCAACCAAAGACATATCATGAGTTGCCATTAAAACTGCCGTTTTTTGTTCTTGTGCAATAGCCATTAATACGCGCATAATTTCTTCGGAAGTTTCTGGGTCCAAATTACCAGTTGGCTCATCTGCTAATATTAATTCTGGTTTATTCAATAATGCTCGTGCAATGGTTACACGTTGTTGTTCTCCTCCAGACAAAGCGTGAGGCATGGTATGTAATTTATTGTCTAACCCTACTATAGCTAATACTTCATTAATACGTAAGTCAATGAGTTGCTTATCTGTCCAACCCGTTGCAATCAAAACAAAAGCTAAATTATTGTAAATAGTACGATCAGTCAACAACTGAAAATCTTGGAAAACAATACCGATTTTACGTCGTAGCATTGGTATGTCGTGTTTACTCAAACTACGTAAATCAAAACCAACTACAGATCCTTCTCCATCTTTTAAAAGTAATTCTCCGTACAACAATTTCAAGATACTACTTTTTCCAGTACCTGTTCTACCGATTAAATACACAATTTCATTTTCATTTAACTCCAAATTTACGGATGTTAAAACTACTTTTTCTTGTTGTCGAATTGTACAATTTTTTATAGAAATTACGTGTTCCATAGGTGTATGTGTTTGATGTAAAATTCATAAATAATAATTCTAGAAAAGAAACGTTTTAAATATTATCTTAACACGACCACGTGCAAAACTTTTAAAACACGCGCTTTTCATAGTGCTAATGCACTTTAAATTTACTATTTCAAAATTGAAGAATATGAGCCGTTTTTTGGTTATCCTAACTTTTTTTATCATCCTGCCTGTATCTGCGCAAATGACTGCGAAATACACGAATGAATACGTGATTTTTGAACGTGCGCAAGACCTTTTTGCCAAAGAGCAATTTGGTGCTGCACGACAAGAATTTAGAATATATTTGGATAAATGCACCGAAAAAAATGATCCTACCTATACGAAAGCCTCTTATTATGAGGCAATGGCAGCACTTGAGTTACAACAAAATGATGCAGTGGCATTAGTGGAAAATTTCATAAAAAACTACCCTGAAAGTATTTATAAATCAACCATTTACTTCAAGTTAGGGACTTATTATTACGGAAAAAAAGACTATAAGACTACTATTTTGTGGTTGACTAAGTTGGAAAAAGTGAACATTCAACGTGAACAACGTGATGAATATTTTTTCAAATTAGGATATTCCTATTTTCAATTAAAAAAATTCTCTGAAAGTAGAAATGCTTTATATGAAGTAAAAAACAGTAAAACGCAATTTGGTGCACCTGCTTTGTATTACTACTCACACATTGCTTACCAAGACAAATCCTACCAAACAGCCCTAGAAGGATTTTTAAAATTAAAATCAGATAATATGTATGGTTCGATGGTACCTTACTATATCTGTCAAATTTATTACTATCAAGGAAAATATGAGGAGGTTGCTCAATTTGCTTCTACACTAAACGATAGTACAAGTAAAGCAAATCAAAAACAAGTCAATCAAATCATAGGGGATTCTTACTACCGTACAGGTAAATTTGAGAAAGCAACAACATATTTAGAGCAATATAGTAAGGCTACAAAATCATCTCGTGAGGAAGATTATCAGTTGGGATACACTTACTTTAAAACGGGTCAATACGACAAAGCGATTAAACAATTGGATAAAGTCACAACGACAAAAGATGAAATGGGTCAGTTGTCCTACTATCACATGGCTGAGTGTTATTTACGTAAAGGAGATAATTTAGCGGCGCGTAAGGCATTTGAAGTTGCTTCTAATCTTGATATTAGTCCGGCAGTACAAGAAGATGCATTGTACAATTTCGCTGTTTTGTCCTATAAAATGGATGTAAACCCATTCAACGAAGCATTGAAAGCATTGACTTTATACCTTCAAAAATATCCTGAATCAAAGCGTAAACAAGAGGTGTATGAGTACCTAATCAATGTTTATACGCAAACTAGCAACTACGATGAAGCTTTGAAATCATTGGATAAAATTGCCAAAATGGATATCAAACTAGGTACAGCTTATCAAATTATTGCTTACAATCGTGGTACGGAACTATTCTTAAAAGGAAATTATTTTAAAGCGATTGATGCTTACGAATTAGTAGATAAACACCCTGTAGATTTAGTGATTTCAGCAAAAGCTAAATACTGGAAATCTGAATCACATTTTCAAGCTAAAAATTACATCAAAGCAATTCAAGGATTCAAATCATTTTTAGATTTTCATACCGTGTACATGCATGATTTACGTGCAGATGCTTATTACAATTTAGGATATGCGTATTTGGAAAAGCAAGATTACAAAGCGGTGATAGAATCGTTTAAAATGTACTTAGAAGAATCTAAAAGTATAAAAAACAAGGAAAAAAGATTAGATGCTTATATGCGATTAGCGGATGCTCACTATATGTTAAAAGATAACGATTTGGCGATTCGCTATTACAAAGATGCCTACGAATTGAAGAATGGGTTTGAAGATCAAGCTTTGTATTATATTTCTAAATCGTATGAGTACAAAGGAGATTATGCAAACAGCATTCTTTATTTAGAAAATTTGATTAATACCTACACACAGTCTAAGTATGTAATGACTTCGATGTATGAGTTAGGATTGACTTACCGTTTACAAAAGCAAGATGTAAAAGCTTTAACGTTTTTTGAGAAAGTAATTCAAGATTATCCTGAATCAATCTTAGTGAAAAGCGCCATGATTGAAATAGGTGACATTTACTTGAAGCGTTCTGATTACGCAACTGCTGAACAAATGTTTAAGAAAATTTTAGAGTCTTACAGTTCAGATCGCAAAACGTGCGCAGATGCTGTAAATGGTTTAATCAATCTTTTTAAAGCGCAACTTCAACCGGATCGTGTAGAAGAAATTTTAACACAATATGACTGTGCTGAATTTTCTAAAGATCAACAAGAAGAAATTTACTATCAAGCTGCTTTTGACCCTTATGTAGATAGTGCTTATACACAAGCTATTCCAGTAATAGAAAAGTATTTAACTAAGTTTCCAGCTGGAAAATTTCAAATAGAAATGACTTCCTACTTGGCAAATGCTCATTTTCAATTAAAACATGAAGATACAGCTATCAAAATTTATCGTAGATTATTAAATGGACCAACGACGGATTTCTCTGAATTAGCTGCTGTGCGTGTTTCCAAATATTTGTATAATAATAAAAAATACGATGAAGCACTCGCTTATTATACGAAACTAGAAAACATCAGCTCGAAAGCAGACATCTTAAAAAATACGCATATTGGATTAATGCGTTGCCATTTTATTTCTGAGCATTGGAACTCTGCTTCTGAATATGCCGTAAAAGTAATTGGCTCTTCTCAATTAACGAGTAACATTAAGTTGGAAGCCGAATTTGCGTTGGGTGTGTCCAGTTATCATTTACTAAAACATCTAGAGGCTAAAAAATCATTAAGTTTTGTTCTTGCAAATACAACAACAGAAATAGCTGCTGAATCTCGTTATTTAATTGCCGAAATGAGTTTTACAGATCGTGAATTTGATCAAGCTTCAAAAGAAGTAAAAGAGGTTATTTCGATGAAGCCTGCTTATGATTATTGGATAGCAAAAGGCTTGTTGTTGGAAGCGAAAATATTTGTAGAAAAAGGGGATCTTTTTCAAGCTGAACAAACACTTAATACCATAATTGAAAATTATCCACACCAAGAAGATGGTATACTTTCAGATGCTAAAAAACAATTGGAAGAAGTGATGTTTAAGAAAATTCCACCAAAAGCAGAAGAACCAATTCCAGTTGAGCAACCTGTTGAAATTGAAATTGATGAAAGTAAACCTGTAGAATTAGAAGATATTATTGAAAATGTTCAACCAGAAAAACAAAACTAAAATGAAAAAGTTATTAGCTATAGCATTGTTCTTTGGGGTTAGTTTGACTCTTTTTGGACAAACAGACGACAAAGATTCGAGTAATATCATTAAATTAAATGTAATTGCGACACGTCAAGTTGAACCTGCAACACGTATCACAAATAACCCTAAATTAATTGACACCATTATCACACATAAGGCAGTTGAATACCCTTTGTTGACCATGAAACATGAAACATCAATTAAGTTAGAGCCAATTGTTCCAGCAAATGTGAAAGTTTCAGGCGACAATAAATTACCTAAATTGTACAATGGATATGTAAAAGCAGGTATTTCTACTCCTTTAATGCCAATGGCAGAAATTTATTATAACAATACGCGTTCAAGAAAATATGTTTATGGATTAAATATCAAACATTTGAGTTCATTTGGGGAAATCAAAAAATATGCGCCAGCGCATTTTGATAAAACAAATTTTAATCTATTTGGAGGAATTAAAGAATTAACTTATTCTTTGATGGGAGACATTCATGTTGATAATTATGGTGTTAATCGTTATGGCGTATTAAATCCAAATGCAAAATTAGATAGTACGAATCAACGATTTAAAGAGTTAGGAGGGGGGCTTATTTTTATGTCTAACCGTATGGATAGTTTACGTTTAAATTATAGTATGCAGGTTAAAGGGTATCAATTGAATGATGCTCAACCAAAAAATGGGAATTCTTTCTTCGGGAATGAAACGAATTTCGCATCAATCAATAATTTTTGGTACCGAAAGAATAACAACTTGTTTGCTGCAGATGTTAATCTTGTGACAAATCATTTCTCTTATGGTAAGAAAGGTCAAGAAATGAACGCGATAGATACGGCAATTGATATCTCAAACACTATTTTTTCGATTAAACCATCTATCACTACTTATGCGAAAGCGAACCGTTTAAAAGTTCAAGTAGGTATGGATGTTAGTGCTTCACTTGAAGCAAAAAATAACAAAGTGTATATTTTTCCTAATGTAGATGTAAAATATTCCATGTTTGAAAATGTATTAATCCCATATATCGGAATAAAAGGTGCTGTAAAACAAAATAATTTTAAATCATTAACAGCGCAAAATGCTTTTATGCAATCGAATCCTTCCTTAAAAAATGAAAGTAACTACACAGCATTTCTAGGGATTAAAGGTATTTTAACAAAACAGATGGAATTTAATGTAAGTGCTAGTTTTGCTCAAGTTGCGAATAAAGCACTTTTTGTAAGTGATTCTTCCTCTTTCTATCGAAACAGAAATCAATTCAAAGTGATTTATGATACGATGACCATTTTCACTGCTGAAGCATCTGTTTCCTACCAACTAAACGAAAAATTAAAACTAGATGGTATTGGGCGCTTCTTTACTTACCAAGCAAATAATAATCCATATGCGTGGAATTTGCCAATGTATCAATTCATTGTGCGTGGAAATTATGTATTAAATAATAAATTTGTTTTTCACCTAGATCTTCATGGAGAAGGAGGTAGAAAAGCGCAAGTTTTTGACTCTACACTAGCTGGAGTAACTAAAGAGGACGGAAAGTTTGTAAAAGACTTAGGATTGATAATCGATGGAAATATTGGTGCTGAATATAAATATACAGATAGAATATCGGCTTTTTTACAAGTAAACAATGTAGCTGCTCAACAATACTTTAGATGGTATAGTTATCCCGTACAGGCAATACAAATAATGGGAGGAATTACAGTAAAGTTTTAATCAAACGATCAGTCACTTAGCTAAATTTCTTCCTGTCATTTCTAGAGGTGTAGCAATACCTAAACGACCTAAAATTGTTGGTGCTACGTCTGCTAAAATTCCGTTTTCTAGTTTTACATCATCGTTGGTAACCAATACTACTGGTACAGGATTCAACGAGTGAGCTGTGTTAGGAGAACCATCTGTATTTAAAGCAAAATCTGCATTTCCGTGATCAGCAATCACTAGAAATTCATACCCTAATTCTTTTCCCGCTGCTATTACTTCCCCTAAACATGCGTCTACTGTTTCAACCGCTTTTTGAATCGCGCTATAAACGCCAGTATGACCAACCATGTCTGGATTTGCAAAGTTCAAACAAAAGAAGTTAGGTTTATCGTTTTGCATACTTGCAATGATTTTATCCTTTACTTCTAGTGCACTCATTTCAGGTTGTAAATCGTAGGTAGCAACTTTTGGAGAATTCACCAATATACGTGTTTCTTTTGGAAAAACTTCTTCACGACCACCACTAAAAAAGAACGTTACGTGAGGATACTTCTCCGTTTCAGCAATACGTACTTGACTACGATCTACTTTAGTAAGGACCTCGCCCAACGTATTTACAAGGTTGTCTTTTTCATAAATGACGCGCACATTTTCAAAGGTTGCATCGTAACTCGTCATCGTATATAAATGAAGGTTTAATTTCTTCATTTCAAATTCTGGGAAATCTTTTTGAGTTAACGTTGAGACAATTTCACGAGGTCTGTCCGTTCTAAAATTGAATGAAATTACAACATCCCCTTCGTTGATGGTTGCTATTGGTTGCCCATTTTCAGCGATATATACTGGTTCGATAAATTCGTCAGTTATATTGTTTGCATAAGAGTTATTGATTGCTTCCTCTGCTGTTGTAACGGCTGTTCCTTTACCTAAAACGAGTAAGTCATACGCCTTTTTCACGCGTTCCCAACGGTTATCTCTGTCCATCGCATAGTAACGACCAACGACAGATGCAATTTTACCAGTTGTTTTAGCTAATTCTTGTTCTAACTCTTGAATATAATGCAAACCACTTTTTGGGTCACAATCTCTACCATCGGTAAACGCATGGATGAACACATTGGAAACTCCTTGTTGTTTAGCCATTTCACATAGTGCATATATATGTTCTTGTGAACTATGTACACCACCTTTGGACACCAATCCAATTAAATGAACTGGTACGTTCTTTTCTTTCGCTGTTTTAAAAGCATCTAGTAATGCATCTAATTGAAAAAATTCTTTGTCGCGAATAGATTTATTGATACGCGTTAATTCTTGATAAACGATACGACCAGCACCAATGTTTAAGTGACCCACTTCGGAGTTACCCATTTGACCTTCAGGCAAACCAACATCTTCTCCACATGTCAATAAGGTAGCAGAAGGGTAGTTGGCTAATAAACCATCCATCACAGGAGTGTTTGCATTATAAATTGCGTCGGATTTAGATTTGTCTCCAATTCCCCAACCATCTAAAATTATCAATCCAATGTTTTGTGTCATAGCGTTATTTCAAAAATTGCACCCTGAGGGTTATTCTGTTTATATTCAATTTTACCACCAATAATCTTTGCATACTCTGCAGCGATGAATAATCCGAGTCCAGTGCCTTTTTGAGATCTCGTTTCTTCGTTTTCGAGTCGTACAAATTTATGAAAGATATCTTCTTGATTTTCTGGTGCAACACCAGGTCCAACATCTTTCGTTCCAAATTTACTATTTTGTTTATCGCGGTGTAAAAATAAAATCAATTTTTCTTTCGTTCCTGCATATTTAAACGCATTCTCAATAAGATTAATCACGATGGTTTTTAGCATGAATGCATCTGTTTCAATCGATACTTTATCGCGTAGCTCTAATACAATCCATTCTTTATCTAAACGCGTGTTGTACTGTTTCGCAAGTTCTGTAAAAACCTCATTTAAGTTGATCCATTCTTTGTGAGGTACAATCGTTTGATTTTCTAAGCGGGAAGCAGTTAAGATCGCTTCTACCATTTCTTCTAAGCGTTGATTTTCTAATAAAGCTTTTTGAAGTAATTCATTGCGTTTTTCCAACTCAAAATCTCGTTTCATCAATGTTTGAAGATATAACTTAGTTGAAGCCAACGGTGTTTTTAATTCATGAGTAACAGACAGCAAGAAATTACTCTGACGTTCATTGAGTTGTTGATCACGTTTAATCGCAGTACGAATTCGCCACAATCCAACAAAAAGAATCAGGAAAAACACCAATCCTTCTCCGGTAATCATAATCACCTTTTTGGTGACAATCGCATCTGTCTTCCCGAGTTCGTGCGTGAGTTGAATCAAATGATATCCCCACCATGCAAACTGTAAAGCCACATACGCGGCAAGTACATAAAAGATGACAGCGGTTTGTTTTTTCATGGTGTAAATATAATCAATTATTAGCCCTGAAGGGGCGGAATCTCTCTCAATAGGGCAAAGCCCTATTTCTTTACTCAAATTATATCCTAGCCCTGAAAGGGCGAAATATTTCTCAATAGGACAAAGTCCTATTTGTTGATTTTAATCAACCCCATACATACCTTTCATCATACTCCATTTCATTTTTCTCTAAAAATTCTATATATTCTTTTTGGAACGTTTTTTTACCATGATGTTGTTTCTGATTTTCAATATATCTTCTTACTACATCTATTTCTGCTGGATAAACTGAAAATGCGGCATAACCATCCTGCCAGTAAAAGTTAGAAAATTCACGTCCTTTGGTTTTTATCCATTTGGACGAGTGAGATTTAATTTCTTGAACTAATGTTGCTAGCGTAATTTTCTTAGAAAGTAAACATAGAATATGAATGTGGTCTGTATATCCTCCAACGATTAATACATGACATTCTAAACGATTGCAGGTTCCACCTAAATAACTGTATAGTTCTTTTTCGATAGATTCATGAATAAATGGTCTGCGATGTTTGGTCCCGAAAACGATATGTACGTAATTTTTAACTAATGATTGTCCCATGTTTTTTGTCGTTTTTTAATTTTTCTAATAGTTGATTAATAGCTGTTTAAGGAAAATAATAATCATTCCTATCTATTAAGTTAAGAAAAAATAGTAGTTATATTCGACTGATTTTGAAAAAAAGTAAGTTAATAATGCTATTATATCGCCCTTTCAGGGCTGGGAGAATTATATATTAGAAAAAACGACGGACTAAATGTCCGTCGTTTAATAACCTCGCCCTTTCAGGGCTAAAAATCATGTGCTCTTATGGTTCAATCTAGCCCTGAAAGGGCGATATTTATCTCAACAGGACAGAGTCCTGTTTAGTACGCTCTAACGTTCTTTCCTTCTACGTAATTCATGAATGCTTTGTTCACCACTTTGTTACCCCCTGCAGTTGGATAATCTCCAGTAAAGTACCAGTCGCCAAGATTTTTAGGACAAGCTTTATGCAGATTCTCCACCGTTTGGTAAACAATCTCAACTTCAGCATTAATGTTTGCTGGTGTTAATAATTCAGCGATTTTAGCAGAAACTTGTTCGTCAGTAAATGGCGCGTAAATTTCTTTGACGTAATTTTTAATTTGTTCTTTTGGAAGATTTGTTTGCTCTAAACATTTTTTATAAACGTCTTGAATGATATGCTCCTGTTTGTTGTCCTTCAATAATTGAATGGCAGCTTCAAAAGCAATGAAATCCCCCATAATCGCCATATCGATACCATAACAATCAGGGAAACGAATTTGTGGAGCAGAAGATACAACAACAATTTTCTTAGGACCTAAACGATCTAATATCTTTAAAATACTTTGTTTTAATGTTGTTCCACGCACAATACTATCATCGATAATTACCAAATTATCTTTTCCTCTGTGAACAGAACCATAGGTAATATCGTAAACACTCGAAACCATTTCATCGCGTTGGTCATCTTGCGTAATGAAGGTTCTTAATTTCGCGTCTTTAATGGCAATCTTCTCAATACGTGCACGTTTGAACAAGATTTCTTTCAACTGCTCTTCTGTTGGCTTTCCCTCAATCGCAGCTAATGCTTTGTATTTTACATCATTTAAATGATCTTCCAAGCCTTTGATCATTCCGTAAAAAGAAGTCTCAGCCGTATTTGGAATAAAAGAGAAAACAGAGTTATCTAAATCGTAATCGATGGTTTTTAATACTTGTGGAACGACTAAATCTCCTAAGTTTTTACGCTCTTCGTAGATTTCCACATCGTTTCCACGAGAGAAATAAATACGTTCAAACGAACAACTTTTGTTAACCGTTGGTTCGTTGATTTTAACTTCTGAAATAGTACCTTCTTTCTTAATGATTAAGGCATGACCAGGAGTTAATTCCTTAATATCTTCTTGTTGTAGGTTAAATGCTGTTTGTATTACAGGTCTTTCCGATGCTACAACACATACTTCGTCGTTCTCAAACCAATATGCTGGGCGAATTCCTGCTGGATCGCGTAATACGAATGCATCACCATGACCAAACAATCCTGCCATTGCATAACCACCATCCCAATCGCTTGATGCACGTTTTAAAATGCGTTCGATGTTTAGGTTTTTAGCAATCGTATCGTAAATATCTTTTTTAGCATATCCTTTAGATTCCAAATCACGATAGATTTCATCGTTTTCTTCATCCAAGTAATGCCCTATTTTTTCTAGTACCGTAACTGTATCTGATTTTTCTTTTGGGTGTTGACCAATTTCTACCAACACATCAAATAATTCGTCTACGTTGGTAAGGTTAAAGTTACCTGCAACTACCAAGTTACGCGTAATCCAGTTATTTTGACGTAAGAAAGGGTGACAGCTTTCGATGCTGTTTCTTCCAAACGTACCATAACGCAAGTGACCTAAAAACAATTCTCCTGTAAATCCAGCATTTTCTTTCAAATACTGTACATCCTTTAATTTGGAAGGATCTTGTTCTTCGATTGCTTTAAAGCGACCATTGATGTAATCAAAAATGTCTTGTGTTGGTTTGCTGTGAACAGAACGTTGACGTGAAATGTAACGTTGTCCTGGTTTCATATCAAATTTGATATTCGCAACTCCCGCACCATCTTGACCACGGTTGCTTTGTTTTTCCATCAACAAATGCAGTTTACTTAAGGCGTAAAAAGGCGTTCCGTACTTTTCTAAATAGAATTCTAGAGGCTTTTTTAATCGGATAAGTGCGATACCACACTCGTGTTTGATAGGATCACTCATAGGTTTACGTTAGTAAATTATGGTGCAAAGTTAAGGTTTTATTCGGGTTATAATATACCTTTTGTGGGGTAATTTTAGCCCATTCTCCTTAAAGCCTCTCTTCTTGCTAAACCACTTAAATTCAAAGTTTCAACCATCACTTTAATTTCCGTTGGAAACGTTTTGCCCGCTTCACGCAAACTCCAACCAATCGCTTTTTGAATAAAAAACTCTTTGTTTGGCTCAAATTGCGCGCAAATTTCTTGTAATAAATGTAAATCTGTTTCTTTTTTGTATTTCAATTGAAATAAGATGGCGCTGCGGTTTAACCACATATTGGAGGAAGCTCGATATGATTGAATGAGTTGTGCGCCTTCTTTAGGAAAGTTTTTGCAGTAATTTCCTACAAAATGAGATGCGATGATGTCTACGGAATCCCACCACGATTTATTTGTCAAGATCCATGTTAGGTGAGGAGCATCTTCAACAACCCATTCCTTTTTCTTCCAGCTTCCAATCCAATCGATACAGGTGTGCTGATATTCACGTTCAGTTTGTAACCACAATTCTTTTACGAGTTCCCAACGTTTCTCAGGTGTGAGGGCTACTTCGGATGCTTGTGTTAACCATGTTTTGTGAAGTGCTCTTCGACTAGGAGCTTGAATTCCAACAAACGGAAATAAATTTTTCATGTAGCGTTCCATTTCCTCCGCTTTGGAAGGATTGGCATGCTGACAAAAGGTGTCAGTAAGTTGCTTTACTAACGAATGCAAAACCCTTATTTTTTGTCTTTTATGATACGAAGCAACTCTTTTTTAAACTGGTTTTCAGCTTGGTAAAGTTGTGCTACTTTTTTCATTGGAAGAATTTTAACATACTTATTGTAATATTCTTTTTGAAGGTCTAATTCTTTCTGTTTAGTTAAGAATACTTCTTCCATGTAAGTGGCAATTTCTTTATCGGTCGGTGTACCGTTTTTACTTTTGATCTCGTCATATTCAGATTTTTTCGCTTTTCGAAGTGTTTCCATTTTTTGGTTGTACTCGTTATAAAGTGGCCAAAATAATTGCGCTTCTTTCGCCGATAAGTTTAACTTATTCGTAATAAAAGCAATTTTCATGGTTTCGATTTTGTCACTTTTACCTTCTGCTTGAGAGAATGTAAAGCCCGAGACCAACACAAATAAAAAGATAATTAAATTTTTCATAGGTTAAAGTTATATTTCTTCACGTAATAATTGCTCATCAATATCTTGATTTAAGATATAGTCTTCTAAATTTGTTTCTGAAGTTGTTACTTCCTTGTCAGATGTAGATAATTCTTCAGCTAATAAGGTTTCATCAAATTCTTGATCAATGTTTTCGTTTACATAGGCCGTAACTTCTTGTCTAGTAACGGTGGTTTCATCCGGTGATTGACCTAAAAAGAAGACCAAACAAAGCACAGCAGCTAAGCCCAATGAACCTAATGTCCAAGCAGGAGAAAATACGCGTGATTTTGTTTTTGACTGCGCAATCACACGATCTTGAATCATTGATGGCAAGTCGTCAAAATATCCTTCAGGAGCTGTAAACGCATCCTTTTTAGGGAGTTGACTCAATTGGGGCGCTATGTTTTTTAATTCTTCCATTGTTTTTATAGTTATTGGACTCACTTTTTCTAGAAAGGTTTAACGTCCAAGTAAATTTTCTTCTATTTTTTTTGCCGCAATGTGATACGATGCTTTCAATGCACCCACTGAAGTACCCAATACTTTCGACATTTCTTCATACGGCATTTCATCATAGTATCTTAAATTGAACACGATACGTTGTTTTTCAGGCAATGTCAACAATGCCTTTTGTAGTTTCTTCTCAATTTCATCGCCCGAAAAATGTTCGCCAGCATCAATTTTATCTGACATTTCTTTTTCTACATTGTGGATAGGGATAAAAAACTTTGTTCTTTTTTTCTTTAAAAAGGTCAACGACTCATTTACAGAAATACGATAGATCCACGTATACAATTCTGAATCTTCATTGAATTTCTCTAACCCTTTCCACACTTTAATGAAAATGTTCTGCACCACATCGTTCGCATCGTCATGATCAATCACGATTCTTCGTACGTGGGCATAGATTTTCTTTTGGTATTTACGAACCAACAAATTGAAGGCATACGAACTTTGATCCGTATGAAACATTTCCAGTAATTCTTTATCGCTGTATGTCGCCATTCTTTTTGTTAATCTAATTCTATGACTCTGCTAATCGAAAAAGGTTTAATTGATTTTCTATTTTATTTTAATTGTGTAATATGTTGAACTTTATTTTACTTTTATTCCTACTGCAATACTTGAAATTATTTAAGTTCCCAACTTTTACTACTAAAAAAGATTAAATGCCAAAGTTATTTGACTTGCATTTTTTTTGAAATCTTCGAATTACTTGTTTTGCATATATTCCTCATTGCGCTTTCTATCTTCTTCAGATCCGAAATTTTCACATCCACCTTGAGAGCGTTTTTCAAACAAATAAATGAATTTTAACTTAAAGATAACTGGTAAATATTCACTCGAAAACCAATTTGTTCTTGCACTCCCTTTATTCCATTCATACATACCAAAAATCGGAAGTTGCATGGTGGGAATGATATAGCTTCCTCTTTTTAATTTTAAACCAATTCCTAAATTGTAATGCAGTTGAGCAAATAAATTTCCGGAAAATTTTTGCGTTGTTATTTTCAACGCTTCTAATTCTTGATCTGTTTTATCATAGCTAGAATTTTTGAACACCCGGTAATCAAGATTCAATCCTAACCCATTATCAATTAAAATGGTAGTTTTGGGAATATACCAAGTATGATGAAAGGTGAGCCGTGCTGTTATATTTCCTAAGTAAAAGGATCCAAAAGAGACTTGATTTTCTGTTTTAGCGACTGAATTATAAACCGTTGTATTTTCCGATCCGCCATATAGGTTAAAACCAATACCCCAATCCGTATACTTCACCACATTCCC
>CANCJF010000022.1 GCA_947378245.1 Bacteroidota bacterium | reverse complement strand
GTATGTTGCTGCACAAGCTTCAGGAACTGGCGTTTCCGATGTTGAGGGTAACACTTATAAATCTGTAGTTCTTGGGAAACAAGAATGGATGATGGATAACCTAAGAGTGACTAAGTATAGAAATGGTAATCCAATTCCACATATTCAAGACTCAACGGTATGGAACGCATGGAACAATGGTGCTTATGTTTTTTACAAAAATGACACAAAACACGGAGTGTTATATAATTGGATGGCTGTAAAAGACCTTAGAGGTATTTGTCCTACAGGTTGGCATGTACCATCAAGTATTGAGTGGGATACCTTGGCAAATTTCTTAGGTGGAAACGAAGTTGCAGGAGGTAAAATGAAAGCACGTTTACATTGGGAAACGCCAAATGCTGCAGCAACAAATGAAAGTGGTTTTCATGCTTTACCGAAAGGAATGTATGGTGTGAATGGTTCGTTTAACAATATCGGAAAAAATGCATACTGGTGGAGCGTAACCGAAAATGATAAAATTAGTGCGTGGGGTAGAGAGGTTGGTTTTAATGAATCTGGATTGTACGCAGGACATGGAGATAAACACGATGGTTTGTCTGTTAGATGTTTAAAAGACTAAATATTCATATGATAATTTTAATAGAGGGTGTTCGTTAAGTCGAAACACCCTTTTTTAATTTTTAGAAGTTGGTTAACAATTGTCAAAACGAGGCTTTCGAGGATGAAAAAAGCGGAGTTTACTTTAGTAAATGAGCATTTTTAAATCAAGAATAACGAAGTGTTGGCACTTTTTTGACAACTTCTTTTTTATACCTTTACTTTTTTATATATCAATTATGGGTGCAAACCAATATTATCAATCCAATATTTCTACTTTAGAATCGGAAAAAATGTTGCTAGAACGAAAATTGAAAAACTATCGTTTAGTACGTTTGATAGTGTTTGTATTAACACTTATTGGAGGGTATTTAGCTTTCGGTCACCTAGTGATGTTTGCCTCTGTATTATTCGTTTCAATATTTCTTTTTTTAGTAATAGTTGCAAAATATTCAGACCTTAAAATTGAAAGTGAGATTGTAAAAACGAAAATTCAATTAAATCAATTCGAAATTAATGCCCTTAATGGAAATTTCTCTGATTTTCATTCGGGAGAAAAATATGCAAATCCCAAACATCCTTTTTCGAGCGACCTAGATTTATTCAAGAAAAATGGTGTTTTTGCATTTTTAAATCGTACAACAAGCGAACTTGGTGAAAAACGTTTGGTTTCTATGTTGTTAGATGGGAATGAAAATGCGAAAGAGGTGAGTAATACCATAGAGATTCTATCTAAAAACATTGTTTGGGCAATTCATTTTCGTGCAGTCGCATTAATAAACTCAAGAGAAAATGGTAAAAGTAAATTGCTGACTTCTTTACCATTTCATAGTTTTAAGACTTCATCTTGGATGAAAATTGCTAAACTATTAATTCCCATAATCGCATTTTGTTCATTGATTTTATTCAATCTTGACCTAATTTCTAGTGGATTATTTTCGTTGTTGATTTTGTTAACGCTCGTACCATCAAGTATAGAATTAAAGAATACAAATGCTATTTCTAATGAACTTAGTGTAGTAGAAGAAAGATTAAAAATATTCAAGGATCAAATGAATTCTTTAAATGAATTGTCTTTGTTAAAAAAAGAGGAATTTGTTTGGATTGAGGTAATGTTAGGTGCTAAACCAGCTGAGATTAAGCATGAAATCGATTTATTGCTTAAAATTCTAAATAGATTTAATACTAGAAATAATTTATTACTTGGGATGGCTTTTAATTGCTTTTTAGGGTGGGATATTTACCAGCGAATTGCGTTAGAAAAATGGGCTCAAAAAAACAAAGGACAAGTAGATATTTGGGAAAATGGTTTAGCAAAGATTGAAGCAATAGTTTCAATTGCCTTTGTTCGTTATAATCATCCAGAAACAATTTATGCGAAAGATTCTAATAATCATTCTATGTCAATGAAAGGAATGGTTCATCCTCTTTTAGCGCATGCTAAATCAATTGAGAATGATTTTCAATTGGACGCGTCTAAACAATTCATGATATTAACAGGGCCTAATATGGCTGGGAAAAGCACTTACCTCAGAGCGGTTGCATGTGCGGTGATGTTTGCAAATGCAGGCTTCCCAATTTTCGCATCCGAATTTTCATGTCCAAATGTACAGTTATATACATCTATGAGAACTTCTGATGATCTTTCAGAAAATAGCTCATACTTTTTTGCTGAATTGAGTCGCTTGAGAATGATTATGGATGCAGTAGAGAGTGATCAACATGTTTTTGTTTTGCTCGATGAGATTCTAAAAGGTACAAATAGTAAAGATAAAGAAGAAGGTTCATATTTATTCATGGAGAAGATGCAGAGACTTGGAGCAAAAGGTATTATTGCAACACATGACCTCTCTTTATGTCTGTTAGAGTCAAAAAATGAAGCCTTTTTTACTGGACATTTCGATTCTATTATCAAAGGAAATGAGTTGACTTTTGATTACAAACTCAAAAAAGGGATATGTCAAAATATGAATGCATCATTTCTATTAAAAAAAATGAAATTGACAGATTAAATTAATTTCTTTCCAAAGATTACTTCATATTTTTTTGTATATTGGCTATGCAATTTTAATTATGACTCTCTATTATGATGAATTACAAGTTTTTTTACATCTTTTTAATCCCAATATGCTTGTTTACTTTTCCTTTAAATGGATTTTCTCAAGATACGAGCACAGGAGAAGAAGATGAAGAAGATGCTGAGTCTTATGCTCGAATCAAACCTCATCATTCTTTAAGTATGGAGGTTGGATTACCTGTAGGTATGAGAAATAAAACCTTTAGCGCTTATATGCAAGGGATTGTAAATATTGCTCCATATTATCATTATTCATTTAAAAATAAAATTACAGCCGGGGCAGGAATGAATTATAATTACTTTTGGATTAATCATGTTCTAACACCTGACCCTAAGAATCTTGGTGGGATACATTCCTTGGGAGGTTATCTGCGTTTTGGATATGAAAACTTTCATACAGATAGATATGGTATTGATTTTAGTGTTAAAGTCGGTAAATCACATCTTGTATTTGATACTGATAATAATCACAAATTGTCAACTTTACCAACAGCAAACGTTTATTTTGTTGAACCTTCATTAGGTTTTGTGATTACTGCTGATGATCAATCTTCCTATCGTTGGGTGCTTGGCTATGGTGTTCAAAAATATACTTTTGTTCCAACACGGTTAGGTTTTGATAAATCAGCTAATCCTTCCACAAGCTCTGAAAACATTAATTTATTTAGTAGAATAGCAGGATATACTTCTTACCTAACTATTGGTTTCGGTTATACTTATTACATCAAACAACGTTAATAAAATGTTTGTTCATCAAAATACAGCAGATGCAGTAAAATCGTATTTTATTGACCGTTTAAATCAAAAATTTTCAGATAGAGAAATAATAACATTCTTCAAAGAATCTCTAAAAAAACGACTGAAACTCTCAGAAGCTGATTTATTTCTCCAAAAGGATATTCGTGTTTCAGAATCTGATTTACTATTCTTTCGTTCTATTGTGAAACGTTTACAAAATCAGGAGCCCTTTCAATACATTATTGGAGAAACATTTTTTTATGATTTGACAATTCGATGTGATGTTCGCGCATTGATTCCAAGACCAGAAACAGAAGAATTAGTAGATTGGGTGATGAACACTTTGAATTCTAAAAATCAAAATGTAATTGTCGATATGTGCACCGGCACTGGATGTATCGCTTTGGCTTTGAAGAGTAAATTGACAAACAGTAAGGTTTTTGCTACCGATTTTAGTCAAGAAGCACTTGCGTTAGCTAAAAAAAATGCAATGCTACTAAATCTAGGAGTTGATTTTATCGAAGAAAATGCATTACTGAATGATTCAGAAAATTTTGAAATAAATTCTTTAGATACAATCGTTTCAAATCCACCTTATATTCCAATGAAAGATAAAAGTCAGATGGAGAAAAACGTCTTAGACTTCGAACCTCACATGGCACTTTTTGTATCAGATGAAAATCCGTTGATTTTTTATAGAGCTATCACTGAAAAAGCAAATAGTTTGTTAAAACCAAGTGGATATTTATTTTTTGAAATTCACGAAGAGTACGGTGTTCAAACGAAAGAATTGGTAGAGTCTTTAGGTTTTGATGAGGTAGAGTTAAAACTAGATTTACAAGGAAAACATAGAATGCTTCGTGCAAAGAAAAAATAAATCATGAATACCTTAGAAGCTCAAATTGAAATTGATCGTTTATCCAACGAATTAAATCACCATAATCATTTATATTATGTGGAAAGTAATCCAATAATTTCGGATTATGACTTCGATATGTTGTTGAATAAATTAATAGAGCTGGAAAAACAATTTCCAGAATTAGTTTCCGAGACAAGCCCATCAAAACGAGTTGGGGGAGATATAACAAAGAAATTTGCTTCAATTAAACATCGTTTTCCAATGTTGTCGCTTGGGAATACATATTCACGTGAAGAAATAATTGAATGGGAAACTCGTATTAAGAAAAGTATTGAGACTGAAATTGAATATGTTTGCGAGCTAAAATACGATGGAGTAGCTATCGGTATTTCCTATGAAAATGGGAAGTTGGTTAGAGCGGTAACCCGTGGAGACGGAACTTCTGGCGAAGATGTAACAGCAAATGTGAAAACAATTAAAACAATTCCTCTCCAATTGAAAGGTGATTTTCCAGCAGATTTTGAAATTCGTGGGGAGATATTTTATCCGATTGATTCTTTCCATAAAATGAATGTAGAGCGTCGTGAAAACGATGAGCCTGAATATGCAAATCCTCGTAACTTAGCTTCGGGTACATTAAAACAACAAGATTCTAAAATTGTTGCTGCTCGTGGTTTAGATTGTTTTTTATATGGAATTTATGGTGAAGATTTACCATTGAATAGCCACTATGAAAGCGTTTTAAAAGCGAAAGAATGGGGGTTTAAAATTCCTGTCGTTGCTGAAAAATATATCCTTAAGACAAAATCTATTGATGGAATCATGGAGTTTATCGAATATTGGGATAAACAAAGAGAAAATCTTCCTTTTGAAATTGACGGAGTAGTTATAAAAGTGAACAATTACGATGCACAACAAGAATTAGGCTTTACGGCTAAATCACCGCGTTGGGCTATTGCCTATAAATTTAAAACGGAACGTGTAGAGACCTTATTAGAATCTGTAGTTTTTCAAGTTGGAAGAACTGGTTCAATTACTCCTGTTGCCAATTTAAAAGCGGTCCAACTTGGAGGAACTGTTGTTCGACGTGCATCTCTTCATAATGCCGATCAGATAGAAAAAAACGATTTATACCTTGGAGATTCTGTGTATGTAGAGAAAGGAGGAGAGATCATTCCTAAAATCGTTGGAGTAAATTTAGAAAAACGTGCTGCAAATGCACAGAAAGTTGATTTTATCACTCATTGTCCGGAATGTCAAACGGAGTTAGTTCGTCGTGAGGGAGAATCCAACCACTTTTGTCCAAACGAAAAAGCATGCCCGCCGCAAGTAACAGGTAGAATGGAGCATTTTATCGCTCGAAAAGGAATGAATATTGACGGACTTGGAGTAGAAACGATAGTTCAACTGTTTCAGGCCGGTTTAGTTAAGAATGTAGCCGATTTATATACCCTTACATTTGATCAACTGGTAAATTTAGAGCGTATGGCAGATAAGTCTGCGAATAATTTGTTAAAAAGCGTGGAAGCTTCCAGGAAAATCCCTTATGAACGTGTATTATTTGCTTTAGGAATACGTTTTGTAGGTGAAACTGTGGCGAAAAAATTAGCCGCTAAATTTGAGAATATTGATTTATTAGCACAAGCTACGTTTGAAGAGCTAGTTGCAGTAGATGAAATTGGAGAACGAATAGCAATTTCGGTACAAAGTTATTTTTTAGAGGAAGAGCACAAACAATTAATCAAAAAATTAAAACAGGCTGGGGTTCAGTTACAAGGTGTAAAAAAAGAATTTCTCTCGAATAAATTCGAAGGAATGAACTTTGTGGTTTCCGGTGTGTTTTCAACTTTCTCTCGAGATGAATTAAAAAAAGTCATCGAAGACAACGGAGGTAAAAATGTTACTTCAATTTCAGCTAAAACTACGTATGTGGTAGCTGGAGATAATATGGGGCCAGCGAAACTCGAAAAAGCTACAAAACTTGGTGTGCAAATTTTAAGTGAGCAAGAGTTTGTTGAGTTAATAAGTTAAAAGTCCAAAGTTTGATTTGCACTAAAATTATTTTTAAATGACGTTTTATTATAAATGTTTTTGATTAAATTTAATAGAAAATCAATTTCATGACGATAAACAAATTTGAAGAATTAATTGCTTGGCAACGATTTAAAACTCTATGTGTAAGTGTGTATAAAGAGTTTTCAATTTCAAAAGATTTCGGTTTTAATAATCAAATCCAAAGAGCTTCTGTTTCAATAATGAATAATATTGCTGAAGGATTTGAAAGACGAAGTAACAAGGAATTTAGACAGTTTCTTTACATAGCAAAGGGTTCTTGTGGTGAAGTGCGTTCTATGTTACATTTAGCACAAGAATTAAATAAAATTGACACTAAAATTTGTACTGAGTTAAATTTTTTATCTCAAGAAATATCTAGAATTATATCAGGTCTTATAAAAACGTTAAATTAATAATCAATAAATTATTTGACTTTCAACTTTCAACTTTCAACTTTCGACTTTCAACTAATTTTCACTAACTTTGGTCATCCTAATTTCAGAAATATGAACAACTTCAAAGGTTCCGGTGTAGCATTAGTAACACCATTTAAATCAGATAAATCCGTAGATTTCGATGCTTTACGCAAATTAGTTCAATTACAAATTCAAGGAGGTACTAATTTCTTAGTGGTAATGGGAACAACTGCAGAGTCACCTACATTAAGTAAAGAAGAGAAAGAAGAAATTCTTCAAACGGTTATTTCAGAAAATGCAGGCCGTTTACCTATTATTTACGGAATAGGAGGAAATAACACCTTAGAAGTTGCCAAAGCAATCGCTAACGTTCCCGCTGGTGTGGATGGAATTCTTTCTGTTTCACCTTATTACAACAAGCCAACACAAGAAGGTATTTACCAGCATTTTAAATTTTTAGCAGAGGCAAGTAAATTACCAATTATATTATATAATGTCCCTGGAAGAACTGGTTCAAACATGTTGTCTGATACAACCTTACGTTTAGCCGAATTACCTAATATTGTTGCTGTAAAAGAAGCGTCAGGTAACTTCGAGCAAATCATGGATATAATCAATCGTAAACCAGAAGGATTTCTAGTTTTGTCTGGAGATGATGCTATTACAATGCCACTTATCGCTTGTGGTGCAGATGGAGTAATTTCTGTTGTTGCAAATGCATTACCTGAAAAATTCTCAACTATGGTAAATGCATCACTACACGGAGACTTTGATTTAGCAAAACCTATTCATAATGAACTATTAAATATTACAAAAATGTTTTTTGAAGAAGGGAATCCTGCTGGTGTGAAAGTGGCTTTAGAAAACCGTGAATTAATGTCTCAAAATTTACGTTTGCCTTTAGTACCTGTTTCTTCTAATTTGGCCAATCGAATCAATCAAGAAATGAAATCAATTTTACAATTAATACATCATTCATAAACTCATCATTTCTTATATGCCTTATATGGTTCAAGTAAACCCATTGCTCCGTTAGATTTTTATTCCTTCGGTAAACTCTCTCTAATGGATTTATAATTATTTATTTACTAGTTTAATAGTACTTTCGTCTTTTATAAACCTTATCTTATATATCTTATATGGTTCAATACACACAAATTAAACAATTAGTAGAATCCTCTTCAAACATAGTTATTACTTCGCATAAATCGCCAGACGGAGATTCAATTGGAAGTTCAATAGCACTTTATTTAACTTTAAAAGCTTTAGGAAAAAAGGTTGTTATTTGTCATCCTGATCCATTTCCAGATTATCTTGCTTGGGTACCAAATGTCAATGATATTGTAGATTTTGAAACGAAAGAAAATGAAGTGCGTCTGCTATTAAATGATGCGGACTTGATATTTTCTTTAGATTATAACGAGCCATCCCGTATGGGAGAAGTTATGGGGGAGGCATTGCGTGCGAGTTCAGGTAAAAAAGTAATGATTGACCATCACTTAAACCCTGAAAATTATGTGGATGTAATGCTTTCGGATACAACCTCTTGTTCTACGTGTCAATTAGTGTATGATGTGATTGAGGGGGCTGAATGGATCGAACACTTAACACCTGAAATTGGAACAGCTATTTATCTTGGAATAATGACCGATTCAGGTTCATTCCGTTTTCCTTCTGTTCAACCGCGTACACATGAAATAATTTCACGTATTTTACCTTTAGGATTCAATCATGCAATAATCCATGAAAACATTCACGATACGAATACACTAGATCGTTTGCGTTTGAAAGGGTATGCATGTTCTGATAAGTTAGTTGTAGATGAAAAAATGCGTATTGCATATATTTGGTTGACTTTAGAAGAATTACATCGTTTTAATCATAAAAAAGGAGATACGGAAGGTTTGGTAAATACAGCATTGTCTATTTTTGGAATGCGCGCAGCAGTTTTGTTTGTGGAGGCAGAAGGTGGATTTGTTAAAATATCCTTCCGATCCAAAGGAAAAGATAATCCAGTCAACGAAATGGCAGGAAAATATTTTCAAGGTGGAGGTCACGCCAATGCATCTGGAGGACGTTTTGATGGTAAAATCGAAGATGCAATCCAATTATTTATAAATGTCGCACCCCAATATTTCACGTAGGGATGTTCTACTAGAACATCCTCATAAAAATAATCGTAAAACGATTATTTAAAAAAAAATCAATAATATCGAAAATCAAACATGTACAAAATAGTATCCATGAGATCAATATTTTTTCTATTAATAATCGTGTTATTTAGTTGTAATTCAAATACGAAAAAAAAAGAAATTGAATGGAATAAGAAAAAGTCCATTGAAATGAATCAACGTATTGCAATAAAAGAAAAATTAAATATTGCAATGTTTTTGGAACATCGAAAAATGTTGAAAATGCAACAAACTGGATCTGGTTTGTATTATGGAATATATAAATCGACTCTAGGAGATTCTGCCAAAACAGGTATGGAGGCTGGTGTTAGATATGTAATAACATTTTTAAATGGTGATACTTGTTATGTAACTCCTAAAAATGAAATTGTCTATTTTAAAATTGACAAAACGGATATAGAATCGGGCGTACAAGAGGGAATTAAAAAAATGAAAGAGGGGGAAAAAGCTGTTTTGATTGTTCCTTCTCATTTAGCACATGGAATTACTGGTGATAATAATAAAATACCGCCAATCACTCCATTAGTAATAGATATTGAATTGTTGAAATTAAATAATTAATTTATGAAAAAGGTTATAGGATCAATTTTGGCTGTTTTTTTGTTAGTAGCATGTAATTTTGAAGGGGTGAAAAAAAACAAGAATTATCAAGAAGTAATTCATTCTGAGTTGAAAAACACAAATTCAAAGAATAAAAGTTTGAAACCTACTACGATTATTAATGAATTAAAATTAAAAGAGGGGCTAGAAATCAAATGGTTTAAGCACGGAAATGGACAAAAAATAAAAGAAGAGGATGTAATTAATATTAATTATCAAGTTTTTTTAGAAGACGGAACCTTGATAGATGGAAATGAATTGTTAAACCGCCAATCATTACCGTTTTTAGTGGGATACGGTATGCAAACAAAAGGGTGGGATATTGCCTTGAAACAGTTAAAGATAGGAGATTTTGTAGAAATTTTCTTACCTTCTAAATTAGCAAGAGGTAAATATGGTGTTAAAGGCTTGATACCGCCAAATGCAAACAATATTATTCGAATAAAAATTGTTAATGCAGTAAAACCTACAAAAATCATTGATGATATAAAAGTTTGGTTATTAGAAGAGAATTTATCAGAAACTAAAAAAGCATCTGAAACTAATACAATTGATTTTCATTATATGGTTGGAACAAAATCAAACCCAAAATATGATATGAGTTATAGAAGAGCGGTTCCGTTTCGAATGCGTTTTTCTGATCATGGTATAGTTTCAGGACTAAAGAAAACATTGATTGGAGTGAAGAGATCCGATAAGGTTTGGATTCTTCTACCTTCTAGTGAGGCTTATGGATCAAGAGGTTTAATAGATTTAGTAAAACCTAATGAAAAATTATTTTACGATATTTTCGTAGTAGAAGTTTTGTGACAAAAGCATTTATTGTATATTTCCTTTTGAAATTACCTTTATAAAATGTATATTTGGAACGCTTATGCTATCGGGACGTAGCTTAGCCCGGCTAAAGTGCGCGTCTGGGGGGCGCGAGATCGGAGGTTCGAATCCTCTCGTCCCGACTTAAATTATTACTATGAAATATTTATATATACTTTTTTTATTGTCTGTTACACTTACTTCATTTACTCAAAATACGAGGAGAAGAAATTCAGATGACCTAGTTTTTGAATCAGAAGAAGATTTCACATTGGAGAATAATTTTGATGGAATTTTAAATTTTGAAGTACACAAACAAGTATCAGCAAACCCAAGTTTAAATTTTTCTCAAACTTGGGATACAGAAACATGTTTTTCTGCTAAAAAAAGAAACTCATTCGCAAATGTAAGTGATACACTTTGGTTGTGTGTTGGAGATACTTTAAACGAAGAATTTAAAATACCTTTCGATGGGTATATGACTTCTCACTACGGACCAAGACATGGTCGTCCACATCAAGGTGTCGATATTTCATTGAAAACCGGAGATTTAGTAGGTGCTGCATGGAGTGGAAAAGTACGATATGCTAAATTTAACAAAGGAGGATACGGTAATTTAGTTGTAATTCGTCATTACAATGGATTAGAGACGTTTTATGCTCACTTAAGCAAATTATTAGTTGTACCAAATCAAGAAGTGAAAGCTGGAGATATTATCGGACTAGGAGGAAATACTGGACATTCTTTTGGAGCGCATTTACATTTTGAAGTGCGTTTTTATGATATTCCTATTAATCCTGAATATATTATTGATTTTGCAAACAAGAATGTGAAGGACGAAAATTTGTTGGTTCATAGAGATTTGTTTAAATCTAAAATCCCTTCAACTACACCTTCTCAATTAAAAGAAGATGGACATGATCATGATGAAGAAGATTTTGAAATTATAGATAATAGTGTAGAAGCATCTGAAGTTCTTGCAGGTGTAGCTGTAGCATCAAAAAATGAGGTTAGTCAAAAAACATTGCCTGTCAGAGTAGCTCGAAAATATTATAAAGTTCGTAGTGGGGATAATTTATTTAAAATCGCTAGTGATAATGGGTTGACAATAAATCAGCTATGTCAGTTGAATGGAGTGAATCAAAATAGAACGCTAGAAGTAGGTGTTACATTACGTGTTAAATAATCGGATAAATCTTGATGAGCAAACTTCTATATTCAATTACTATTATTGTTTTAACTCTTACTTCTTGCTCTGAATATGCAAGAGTTGTTAAAAATGATGATTATAAACGAAAATTTGAACTAGGGGTTAAGCTTTATAATCAAGAAAATTATTTAAAATCAATTACTTTATTAGAACAGGTTTATCAACGCATGCCTAAATCTAAGGAAGGTGAAGAGTCATATTATAATCTTGGAATAGCAAATTTTAAATTAAGTGATTTTTACACGGCTCAGTATTACTTAGGATCATTCGGAGATAAATTTCCAAACAGTGTAAAAAGAGAAGAAACATCTTTTTTATATGCTCTATGTGCGGTGAAAAACTCTCCTAAATCATCACTAGATCAAACTGAGACTGAAACTGCTTTAAATGAATTACAACTATTTATATATAAGTTTCCACAATCTCGTAAAATTGATACGTGTAATTATTTGATGGATCAACTACGTTTAAAATTACAAATGAAAGATTTTGATGCGTTGAAGATATATGATAAAACAGAAAATTACAAGGCTGCAATTGTTACTTCTGAAACTTTTCTGAAAGATTTTTCTAGATCTAATAATAGAGAAAATGTATGGGTAATTCTTTTGAAAAACTCATGCTTTTTAGCTAAACATAGTGTTGAAGACAAAAAAAAAGAAAGAATTGATAAAACAATGGAAAGATATAGTAAATTTGCACTAGAATTTCCAAATTCTGAGTATACCGAGGAGTTGAAGGGCTTAATAGGTAGCTTATATTAAGGGTTTAATTTAAATTTTAACATAAATCATAGTATGAATTTCAAAAACACAAATTCTGAACGTTCAACAATCACTAGAAATACAATTGATTTCGAGGAGAAAACAGGTAACGTGTATGAGACGATCGTTGCAATGGCAAAAAGATCAAACCAAATTTCAGTTGAGTTAAAAGAAGAGTTGACTAGTAAATTGCAAGAGTTTGCTTCAACAACAGATAACTTAGAAGAGGTTTTCGAAAATCGTGAGCAAATTGAAATTTCTAAATACTACGAAAAACTTCCGAAACCTGTAGCTATAGCTATGTCAGAAATGTTGGAAGATAAAGTATACGTGCGTAAGTACGAAGACGACGATAAAAAATAAAATGAAAGGAAAGAAAATACTTTTAGGGATAACTGGAGGTATTGCAGCATATAAAATTGCTTTCCTTATAAGATTACTTAAAAAAGAAGAGGCAGAAGTCAAATGTATAATGACTCCTGCCTCTTGCGATTTTATTAGTCCCTTAACCATAGCTACACTTTCTGAAAATCCTGTTTATATCGAGTTTTGGAATCAAAAAGATGGACAATGGACAAATCATGTGAATCTTGGAATGTGGCCTGATGTTTTCCTTATAGCGCCCTTGACTGCGAATACATTAGCAAAATTAGCTACTGGTTATTGTGATAATCTTTTATTAGCAACATATTTATCAGCAAAATGTCCGGTTATGATTGCACCTGCAATGGACTTAGATATGTACGTTCATCCTACAACAATTCAAAATTTAGTTAATCTAGCTTCTTTTGGAGTGCAAATTTTACCTGCGGAAGAAGGTTTTCTCGCGAGTGGATTGATAGGAAAAGGAAGGATGACGGAACCTGAAGATATCTTGATTAAATTAAAAGAATTTTTTAATATAGGAGAGTCATTAAAAGGCAAGAAAATCTTATTGACTGCAGGTCCTACATATGAACATATTGATCCTGTGCGATTTATTGGAAATCATTCTACTGGAAAAATGGGGTATGCGATTGCGGAAGAGTTTTTGAAACGTGGAGCAAAAGTAATTTTGATTTCTGGACCAACAAAATTAGAATTAGTTCACCCAAATCTTCAAAGGTTAAATGTTATAACCGCTGAGGATATGCTTTTTCAAGTTCAACAACAATGGAGTGAATGTAATGCAGGTGTTTTCTGTGCTGCGGTAGCAGATTATCGTCCTGTATATCGAGAAAATCAAAAAATCAAAAAGAAAGACGAAGAAATTACTTTGACCTTAGTTAAAAACCCAGATATTTTAGCATGGGCTGGTCAACATAAAAATAGTAGTCAATATTTAGTTGGATTTGCTTTAGAAACAAATAATGCTATTGATCATGCTAGAAAGAAGGTGCAAAACAAAAATTTAGATGCAATAGTTGTTAATACACTAGAAAATGAAGGAGCTGGTTTTGGTCACGATACAAACAAAATAGCTGTTTTATCTAAAGATTTTCAATTAATAGATTTTCCTCTAAAATCGAAAAAAGAATTAGCTAAAGATCTAGTTGATTTTATTTCGAATTCATTTTAATAAAAAGTCTATAACTTACTGTTGTATTTAATCCTTTTTACGTAGCTTTATGTGACAAATTACTTCCTATGGCGAAATTAGGTTTATTAGTTTCAATCTTTTTTATTTCATTTTTATCAAATTCTCAAGAGCTTAACTGTCAGGTAACAGTAGTTAATGATGCTAAACTTGAAGTTTCATCAGTCGAACAAGAAATCCTAACTCAAATGAAACAAACTGTATTTGAGTTTATGAATAACACAAAATGGACAAAAGATAAATTTAATCTTGAAGAACGAATTAATTGTAATATTCAAATTCAAATTAACGCGATTCCGACTACGGGAGTATATGAAGGTACAATGCAGATTCAATCTTCAAGACCCGTCTTCAAAAGTACTTATAATACAACTGCATTCAATTTTGTAGATATGGATATTTCTTTTCCTTTTTCAAGGAATTCTGTACTTATTTATGCTCCAAATCAATTTAGAGATAATATTACGTCTGTGTTGGCTTTTTATGCGTATTACATATTGGGAATTGATTATGACTCTATGTCGTTAAAAGGAGGCAATCCTTACTTTATTGAAGCACAACAAATCGTTGCAAATGCCCAGTCATCAAATATTAAGGGGTGGATGTCAAATGAAACTTCCAAAAAAAATAGATATTGGTTAATTGATAATACACTGCATCAATTATTTGAACCACTTCGAGAATGTAACTATGAATACAACCGAAAAGGATTGGATCAATTATATGAAAATAAAGAAGTAGCAAGAAAAAACATATTCAATGCACTCAATAAGTTGAGTAAAATCGCTACTACTCGTCCAAATTCGATTAATGTAACGATATTTGTTCAAGCGAAAACTGCAGAGCTGAAAAACCTATTCTACGACGCCACATTGACCGAAAAAACGGAATTGGTAAACCTTCTTAAAAAATTAGATCCAGTTAATTCATCCAAATACCAAGAGATTCTTAACTAATGTTGAATTCATTATACATACAAAATTTTGCACTGATTGAAAAAGTAACACTCGACTTTTCGAAAGGATTTACAGTAATTACGGGTGAAACTGGTTCTGGAAAGTCAATTTTATTAGGTGCTCTACATTTGATACTAGGAGAAAGAGCGGATTATTCAGTAATTCGAAATAAAGAAGAAAAAACTGTTGTTGAAGCAGTGTTTAAAATCCGAAATTTTGGACTTCAAACATTTTTTGAGCAAAATGAACTCGATTTCAACGAAGAAACTATAATTCGTCGTGAAATATCCTCTCAAGGAAAATCACGTGCCTTTGTGAACGATACACCAGTGCAATTATCGTTACTTAAAGAGTTGTCTGAGAAATTGATTCATATCCATTCCCAACATCATACAATCGATTTGAAAAGCAATGAATTTCAAATGGAATTATTAGATGTACTTGGTGGAACAATCGACAAAAAAATCGAATTCAATACTTTTTTTTGTACCTATAAAAAGTTACAAAGCACACTTGTTACAAAAGAAGAAAACTTAAAACAAGCACTTTTAAATGCGGATTACACTAAATTTCAAGTAGAAGAATTAGATAAATTAGAACTTCAAACGACAGATTTTCAGGAAGTTGAAAATGAATTAAAAGCGATTGAAAATAGTGAGGATATAAAAATTGGTTTTGCAGTACTTATTGATCAATTAACAGATGAAGGAGGTTCAACAAATGCTATTAACTTACTTGGATTGGTAAAATCAAAATTGGACAAATTAGTTGGTTTGTATCCTCAATTAGATGAATTGACAAGTAGATTTAAGGAATCTTTTCTAGAAATTACAGATATTGGTAACGAAGCGCTTGAAAGTTTAGATGAATTGGAAGTAAATCCAGAGCGAAAGGAATTGTTAATATCAAAAATAGATTTTTTTAATGCATCTTTGAGAAAGCACAATGTCTTAAATCAAAATGAGTTATTGAAGGTATTCGAAGAACTTTCAAACGCCCAAATATCCTTAGAAGAATTAGAACAAGAAATCAAAAATCTGAAAGTTCAGTTGAAAAAAGTTGAATCTGAATTAATAAATAAAGCAGAAGTTCTTCATGATGAAAGAACTAAAAAAGCGAATGGAATTCAAATGCAAATGGTTGATTTACTTTATGAATTAAAATTACCACATACTCAAATTGTTTTTGAATTAAATAAAACCACTAAATTCTCTTCAAACGGTTTAACTGAAATGAAATTGCTTTTTTCTCCAAACAAAGGGATGTTGCCTTTACCAATTGATAAAGCAGCAAGTGGAGGTGAGTTATCCCGTGTAATGTTAGCCTTTCAATACCTAATTTCTGCTAAAAAACAATTGCCAACCCTAATTTTTGATGAAATTGATACAGGGGTTTCAGGAGAAGTAGCTCAAAAAATTGGTAACATTCTTCAGAAAATGGGGGAATACATGCAAATTTTCGCAATTACCCATCTTCCACAAGTAGCTGGAAAAGGTGAGAATCATCTTAAGGTTTCAAAGTCACACGAATCTGATATAACTATAACCAAAGTTTTGACGTTGACAGTTGATGAGCGGATTGAAGAAATTGCACGTCTAATGAGTGGTGATAATATAAACAAAGCAGCATTAGAAAACGCGAAAGCATTAATGAATTAATATGATTGAACATAATAAAAGTATTTTAATTACCTCAATATTATTTATTGTATTAGCTATCGTTTTTGGTGCGCTTGGAGCACATGCTCTTGAAAAAGTGTTAAATGTTCAAAAATTAGCTTCATACGAAGTTGGTGTAAAATATCAAATGTATCATGGAATTGCTTTACTTTCATTAGTTGCTTTAAGTGATAAAATCAATGTTTCTTTAAAAATTGTTTTTCGTTTGTTGATCAGTGGTGTACTTGTTTTTTCGGGATCAATATATATGCTCGTTTTTCAAGAATTACTTGGAATAAAGTTAGGGATGATTTTTGGTCCTTTGACTCCGATAGGTGGTGTGTTAATGATAATAGGATGGTTGGTGCTTTTAGTGAAATTATTAAAAGCAAAATGAAAAATAAATGACAAATTATAGTTTAAATATTACAGTTTTAGGCTCAGGAACTTCACAAGGTGTTCCTGTAATTGCTTGTAATTGTAATGTTTGCACTTCTTATGAATCGAAAGACAAAAGATTAAGATGTTCTATTTTGATTACTTATAACAATGAAAATTATGTGATTGATGCAGGGCCTGATTTTAGATATCAAATGCTCCGCGAAAATGTTCAAACTTTAAGAGCTGTTTTGTTTACTCATGAACATAAAGATCATGTCAGTGGTTTAGATGATGTAAGAGCATTTAATTTCAAAGAGGAACGTGATATGGAAGTGTATTGCTCTGAAAGGGTAGAAGTAGCCCTACGAAGAGAATTTCATTATGTTTTTGATGAAAATAAATACCCAGGAGTACCGCTAATTCAACTTCACACAATAAAAAATGATAAATTCATACTTCCAGGAGGTTTAGAAGTTTTACCAATTGAAGTTATGCATTTTAAAATGCCTGTAAATGCGTTTAGAATCAAAGATTTTGCATATATCACAGATGCAAAAACAATAAGTGAAACTGAAAAACAAAAATTAATAGGTGTAAAGACCTTAATTGTTAACGCGTTAAGAATTCAAGAACATATTTCTCATTTTAATTTAGAGGAAGCTTTACTTCTTATCGATGAAATTAAACCTGAAAAAGCGTATTTAACGCATATTTCTCATTTATTTGGAACGCATGAAGAGATTCAAGCTTTGTGTCCTCCAAATGTTTATCCGGCATATGATGGTCTAAAAATAGCGTTGTAACACGTTTTTTCTTTCTATATTTGTAACCAAAGCAAAAATAAAATGGCAAATAATTTATTAAAAGGTAAAAGAGGAATCATTTTCGGAGCATTGAACGAACAATCAATTGCTTGGAAGGTTGCTGAAAGAGCGCACGAAGAAGGTGCTCAATTCGTATTGACTAATGCACCAATCGCTATGCGTATGGGTGAAATTAATAATTTAGCAGAAAAGACGGGTGCTACAGTTATACCTGCAGATGCTACTAGTGTTGAAGATCTAGAAAATCTATTCGTTCAAGCGCAAGAAATTTTGGGAGGTAAAATAGATTTCGTGCTTCATTCAATTGGGATGTCTCCAAACGTTCGTAAAGGAAAACACTATACTGAAAATGATTATAAATTCTATAATCAAACGATGGATGTTTCAGCTATTTCTTTACATAAAACCTTAGCTACAGCACATAAATTAGACGCGTTGAACGAATGGGGATCTGTTGTTGCATTGACTTACATTGCTGCTCAACGTATTTTCCCAGATTACAACGATATGGCGGATGCTAAATCTTTGTTAGAGTCTATTACACGTTCTTTCGGTTATCATTATGGAATTAAGAAAAAAGTACGTGTAAACACAATTTCTCAATCTCCTACAATGACAACTGCTGGTCAAGGAATTAAAGGATTCTACGAATTCATTAACTTCTCAGAACAAATGTCTCCGCTAGGAAATGCATCTGCTTTAGCATGTGCTGACTACTGTGTCTCTATGTTCTCTGACTTAACACGTTATGTGACAATGCAAAACCTATTCCACGATGGAGGTTTCTCTAACACTGGTGTTACGCAACAAGTGATTGAAAAATTTGGAGAATAATTAAATCTTAATATAAAGTAAGAGGTTGTCTTTTTAGGCAACCTCTTTTTTTTTTTTTGCTGAAAAAATTGTATTTATTTATATTTTAATCTAATGGACTATTTTCTAAATCTTTTCAAGCTGCGATTTAATCCTTAACTTTTCTTGTGAATTACAAATCCGTAAATCTTAATCTGCAATCTTCTTACTTGCAATCTGTAATTTGCTAATCTTCAAATCTGTCAATCACTCAAACGACTCAATTAAACTTTTGTCACCGAATCTACTTAGAATATCTTGTAAAGGTTTTTCGATTCCTGGGTAATGGTTACGTCTCCCGTAACGAATCCAAGCAAATTGTATATTTCTATTCGGATGATTAGATAAATGATACTGCGCGTCTAATTGTGCTATTTTTTTGATATTGGTATGTGCAGGTAACAATGAAATAAATGTCAACCAATCAAATTGTGTAAAATGATTTAAAGTTGCTTTTGATTTACGCAATTTCAGAAATTTTTTATTACTCAAAAACGTTTTTACAATTACATGAATATGCAAATGTCTTTTTGAACTTATTTTATAGGTGAATGTAGGGATGCGTGGACTAAATAGCCATGATTTTAAAGGGAAATGTATAACTTCTTCCTGAACTAAAAAGTGATTTAAAGCTCGTTCGAAGTCAGCAAGTGAATGATCTTGGTTTTCCTGAAGGTAATTTTTGACAAAATAATCAAGTTTGTTGACTCCTAAACTTGATTCAAGAGATTTCATGAGTAGAAATCCTTTAAGTTGTTTAAAAGCAATCTCTTTTGATTTTACTGTTTCCTTTTCTCTACAGTTTTTTGTATAAACATTCGAAGGGAAATAATTTTTAATAAAATACTCTTTTTGAACCAGTAAACAGCTATTTATGTAATATTTCGCTGCTAATTCGGCCTGTTCTTTTCCATAGTTTTGTTGTATAAATCGATTTAAATAATAGTTTGAAATACCTGATTCTAGTGCGTTATTATTTTTACAAATATTAGAGAAAAATGTTCTTGGCCAATTACTTAATAAAAATTGTTCTAAGCTATATGTCGAATTCAAATACTTTGAAAACATACTTGGATGTATGAAATAATTACAACTAAAAGAATAGGAATGAAAAGGTGAAGAATGAGGTAGAAGTATGAAATTAGTGACTTTCCAAGGTGATTTTCCGTATTTTTTTTCTATATCCGAGATTAAAGAAGGGGTGATTTTAAGTTCTTTGTATATGTTTTTGTTGGTTTTGTTTATAAAATAGACACCAATGTTTTTGCTCAATTTTTTGTATTTATATTTTCCAATGTTTAATCCTATATCATATACTGATGTGGAAGAAGTTGACTTGAAGGAATAGATACTACTGTCATTGAATTGAGTTGGGTTTACTGTTCCCATAAGTGGTAAATAACCTTTAGGTACTTTAATGGTCGCTGAATGACTAATTTTTTTGTAATTGATATCTTGTAATGGAATCCAATTACGTGTAAATGCTTCTCCTGGCAATGTATACATCATTTCTGGTAATGATGGAGTTGTAATTATTAGTGAGTCGGAGGTAAGTGTGACTTGAGGTGCATTAATTACTGTGTTAGCTTCTTTCCAATGAATGTTCTTAGTTTGATCAGTTGTCTGGTAGTATATATTGATAAATCGTGTTTGAGGATTAATTAAAACGCTTAATGGAGCTCCATGAACAGAATCTTCAACTCCAATTAAATAACTTGTGTTTTTTTCATTACCTTTTTGGCCTAAAGTTACTTTTTGAATTTGGAGTCCTTTAATGTCAAAAATAGCTGTATCAGCATGATTATTTTCAATCTCATGCCTAGCAATACCATAAATTGATTTGTTTTCAAAATTGACATCTAAATCTAAATGTAAATGTTTCGTGCTGACACGATAGATATTAGAGTAACTATTGTCTTCACCAGCTTCTATGGTAGCAAGTGAACTTAATTTGATTGGTTCATCAGAATCAAAACAACCTGCTAAAATTAAGCAAAACCCGAGTGTAATTTTAGTTATCCAATGATTCATTAATGATACTAATTAGTTAGTTTTATTTAATTATTTAGTTGTTTTATTTTTAGTTTAAACTATTGACTTTAAATTTTTTAATAAAATCAAATTAAATTAAAAGTTTAGTGTTTAAAAAAGATTTAATTTACTCGTTTTCGAACGCTCTATTAGTATCCTTTACTTCCGCTTTGTTGCTGATGTGCTTTATAACTTCAGCTGCGCCATAGAGTCCAAATAATCCAGGCATATAACTTATTGTTCCGTAGAAGGAGCGCTTGTAGTTAAGTCCATTAGTCATTTTTAATGATTCTTTGATTTGAACTTCTTCAGAAAACACGGCTTTTACTCGTTTGAAATTTACACCTTCACGACGTAGTCTTTTTTTGATGTACCTTCCTAATTTACAATTGTTTGCTGCTTCAAGTTTTGCCACCCTTACTTTTGAAGGGTCTAGTTTTCCTCCAGCGCCTAAGTGAGAAATAATCTTTACTTTTAGTCGTAAACAAGCTTTTATCCATTCTATTTTTGGGGTGACTGAGTCTATACAATCCATAACGTAGTCGGGTTTGTATTCCTCAAGGAGTTTCCATACACGCTCTGGTAATACAAATTCTTCTACAATATTTATTAGAATGTCAGGATTGATTTCTTTGATTCTTTCGGCAAGCACAACAGCTTTGTTTCTATCTATAGTTGAATCTAGTGCTGTTAATTGTCTGTTTTTGTTTGTTTTATCAAATAAATCACCATCGATAATCGTCATGGTTCCAACTCCTGATCTGGCAATGAATTCTCCTGCAAATGAACCTATCCCCCCAAGTCCTACGATCATTACATGAGCGTTTTTTAAGCGGTCAATTTTTTCTTCACCTAATAATAACGCTGTTCTTTCTAGCCAATTTCCCATTTGGTAAACGTGTTTTTTGTGTTTTTATAAAGTTGTTCTTCTAATGTTTGCAAAGATAGGTTTTTTAACGAACAGATTTTAGCATAAACATCCATAATTGTGTAGTTTAAGTCATTGTCTGTTTCAAGAAATAAACGTTCGATGGGTATGTTTTTGACGCATTCTTGTAGTTTTTTATCCCAAATTACTGCAGTTCCTATACTAATATATGTTCCTGATTTTAAAACTGACTCAAGTAAAACGGTCTTTCTGAAACCATGAAAAATCCATGGTTGTTTTGGGTTTAATTTCGTTCTTATTTCTGCAATTTCATTCCAACTTTTGACACAGTGAAGTAATATAGGTAACTGATATTTTTCAGATATAAAAATTTGTTTAATAAATAGTTCCTTTTGTTTATCTAAAGTTTTACTATATGTTTTGTCTATTCCTATTTCACCAATTGCTAAACAATTTTGATGAGTAATTATTGATTCTAAATCATGTAATTTAATTAATTCGTTTTGCACTGTGGGTAAGAATCCAAATGAAAAATACTTGTCAGGTAACAGATGATTACTATTCAGTATTTCATAGTTATTTTGTGATGAATGATGTGAGTGTATATTTATTAACATAACAAGTTATTTATTAAGGGAAAGATATTAATTAAAATTTATTTCATACTTTCACGACTCTAAAATTATATTTATAATGGATTCAAAGAACGATTTAATTACAAGAATTGAAGCTCAAGGTACACTTTTCGGTCATCCTAAAGGTCTGTTTTTGTTGTTTTTTACTGAAATGTGGGAGCGATTCAGTTATTATGGAATGAGAGGTATTCTTATTTTGTATATGACTAAATTATGGGCTGAGAATGGATTAAATATTCCTAGCGAAGATGCTTCACTTATTTATGGTTTTTTTACAGGTTTTGTCTATTTTACACCTTTGTTTGGTGGTTTAATTGCGGATAGATTTTTAGGTCAAAGACTAGCTATAACTATCGGTGGTATTACTATGTTTGCTGGTCAACTTGCTTTATTTTTTATGAATACTCATGTTGGTTTAGCAATTGGACTAGTGTTACTAGTGATTGGGAATGGTTTTTTTAAACCTAATATTTCAACAATCGTAGGTCAATTGTATCGTGAGGGTGATCCTAGAAAAGACGGTGCTTTCTCAATTTTTTATATGGGGATTAACTTGGGTGCTTTATTAGCTCCTTTAGTAATTGGTATGTTAGCTGATGATTGGTTTGCGGTTACTGGTAAAGGACCAGATGGAAAAGAGATTATTTTACAGTATGGTTATAAATATGGGTTTTTAGCAGCTGCTATTGGAATGGGATTAGGACAAATTTTCTTTAATCTTTT
Source organism: Bacteroidota bacterium (assembly GCA_947378245.1). Taxonomy (GTDB): domain Bacteria; phylum Bacteroidota; class Bacteroidia; order Flavobacteriales_D; family Crocinitomicaceae; genus CANHVK01. Next base: position 2,789 of record CANCJF010000022.1, on the reverse strand, counting down.
TTCAAAAAAATATTTGTTAGAAATTGGTTTAAAACCTGCGGTTAAGTCAAAAGAGGAAAAGATTGCTGCAAAAGAAGCTAAAGCAAATGAAGTAATTGATCCTTTAATGAAGAAAATCGAAAGACAACGTTTAGCAGTTATTTTTATCCTTACTTTTTTTGTAATCTTTTTCTGGGCAGGTTTTGAACAAGCGGGTTCGTCTCTGACTTTGTATACAGATAAATATATAAATCGTCATGTTGGAGGGTGGGAAATTCCTACAACTTTCTTTCAGTCATTCAATCCTATTTTGATTGTAGCTTTAGCTCCAATTTTCGCTTGGTTTTTTGCTTCTAAATTTGGTGCTAAAATTAGTACGCCTGTCAAAATGAGTATGGGAATGATAATTTTAGGAATTGGCTTTTTCTTTATGATCATGGCAACTTATGAAGTTAAAACATCTGGTACAGGAAGCGCTGAGGTAGTTCAACAAAAAGCTGCCTTGATTTGGTTATTATTAACTTATTTCTTACATACAATTGCTGAGTTATGTTTATCTCCAGTTGGTTTATCAATGATTACTAAGCTTGCTCCTGTTCGTTTAGCTTCATTAATGATGGGGGTATGGATGCTGTCTTCTTTCTTTGCGAATATTTTAGGAGGTTATATTGCTAAATACACTGAAGTGATGGGGGCTTATACGATTTTCTTATCTATTTCACTTTTTGTAATTGTGTTAGGACTAGTTTTACTTGTTTTGTCAAGAAAACTATCAAAAATGATGCATGGCATAGTTTAATATTATCTTCATATTCTTCTAGGGCTGTATTCGTACAGCCCTTTTTTATTTAACTTTTTTGCACTCATATTTCAGATCTGCTTATCTGCAAATCTGTAATATGCAAATCTGTAATTTGCTAATCTATTCTAAAAATGAAAAAATCACATCCAAAAGCACTTCCTTACTTATTTTTCTCAGAAATGTGGGAACGATTCGGTTATTACTTAATGATCGGAATATTTACGTTGTATTTAAAAGATACAGTAAACGGTTTTTCTATGACTGAAGCTGAGGCTTCAGATTTATACGGAACTTTTATTGCGTTTGTATTTTTGACACCTTTTGTAGGAGGATTGTTGGCGGATCGCGTTTTAGGTTATAGAAAGTCAATCGTTATGGGTGGAATTATGATGGGGGTAGGGTATTGTCTAATGTCAGTGCATTCACTACCAATGTTATATCTTTCAATGACTTTAGTTATTCTTGGAAATGGTTTTTTTAAACCAAATATTTCTACACTTTTAGGTAATCTATATAGTAATGATGAATATAAAGCTAAAAAAGATGAAGGTTATAATATTTTCTATATGGGGATCAATATAGGAGCGTTTATTTGCAACTTCTTCGGTGCTGCATTATATAATATGATTGGTTGGGGCGCAGCGTTTATTGCTGCAGGTATCGGAATGTTTATAGGAATAGTTATTTTCTGGTTCGGAACTAAGCATTTTAAACATGTAGATGTAATCAAGCCAAAATCGGAATCCGATTTACCTTTGTGGAAAATCTTTGCTGCAGTTTTACTACCGTCGATAATTTTCGGATTAATAGGATATTTTTTACCAGAACCACTTGTAGGTTCGCACTCTACTGATGCATTTCTTTTTGGCTGTATTCCAGTTGTTGTTTTTTACGGACGATTATTCATCAAATCTCCCAAGGAAGAAAAGAAGCCAATCGCAGCGATGTTAGCTATTTTTTCTGTTGTGATTTTATTTTGGGCAGTTTTTAAACAAAACGGATCTACGCTAAATACATGGGCAGATAGATACACTGATCGAGAAGTGCCAAATGTAGTTGTTCCAATGCTTTCACAACTAAAGCTAGTTGACGAATCTAATGTATATGTTAAGGATACTTTTGTGGTAATGGATAAACAGTTTCGTGTTGCTGATAAAGAAAAAATGGAAATTACTTACCCTCCATATTTCAAAAACATGGAAAAAGCGAAACTTCCTAAAGAAGGTGAGGGGATAAAACTTATTAATACAAACCTTTTTCAATCGGTAAATCCTTTTTGGGTAATTGCACTTACTCCTTTGGTTTTAGCGTTTTTTGCATTTCTCAGAAGAAAAGGTAAAGAACCTTCAACTCCAGCAAAATTGTTTTTCGGACTTTCTATTTCTGCACTTTCATGTTTTATTATGATAGCTGGTGTATATGCCAGTCAAAATGGTGCGATTAAAACTTCGGCTTGGTGGTTTATTTCATCTTATGGAGTGATTACAATTGGAGAATTATTCTTAAGTCCTATGGGCTTGTCATTAGTTTCTAAATTAAGTCCACCAAGATTAACTGCGCTTATGATGGGCGGATGGTTTTTAGCAGTTTCCATCGGTAATAAATTATCAGGAGTTTTAAGTAGTTTATGGGACGGGTATGAAAATAAAGCGAATTTTTTCTTGGTAAACTCAGTGTTATTAGGTGTTGCTGCATTGGTAATGTTTGCAATGTTAAAGTGGTTAAATAAAATATTTAAAGAATATGCATAAATATTCGCACTCAAATAAAATTAACTTAATGAAATAATTTACATTAAGCGTTTGATTAGCAATGGATTAAAAATAAACTGTAATTTATTTCTAAAAAGTTTTCAATAATCCATTGTTAATTCAAATAAGTACTCTATCTTTGCACCTCTCAACGGAGAAACGAATAAAGGTTTGAAATACGGGATTTGAAGAAAAAATATTTTTTTTTAAGCTTTTAGTTGTTTAATTAAAAATAATACATATCTTTGCACCCCACA
>CANCJF010000021.1 GCA_947378245.1 Bacteroidota bacterium | reverse complement strand
AGCTGAACACCTTTTACGAGTCCATTTTTCTTGGTAAATCCCTTACCACAGTAAAAGCATTTTTTTTATTCAAAGTATTTGATTTGCTTCAAACGTAGTTATAATAAGGGTTGTAGAGGTTTTTAGCCTAAAAAATGTCCATTACGCCGAACTTTGTAAATAGTAGGTAGATGCATAAGTACCTTTAAAATTCAATACTAATTTTGCCCCACTACTTAGCGGAAATGTTAATGAATTATTAGTTACACCGTAAGTAGTATTTACACTTACAGATGGATTGTCGGAAGTATAGGTAGCGCCACCCATTGTCCAGGATCCTGTATCACTATACGAAACAGATTTTTTACATGAACCCCCTATTAACAAAATAGATAGCAACATAAGATACATTGATTTTTTCATAATAAATAATTTAAAGTTGAAAGACAAACCTACTTTAACCTTGCACTCAAATCCAAATCAAACAACCAAATTTGGGTACAAATACGATTAAAAACAGGTATTTATACCTGCACTTTCGAAAAACAACTTGAAGAAAAGGATGGTATCTTTGTAACAAAAAAAAGTGATGAGAGAAGAGTCAAATCATTTCGTGAAATTCTGGATGGAAGATGGAATTATGTGTTCTCATTTTTTAAAAGATGTGCTTCTTGATTTAGAATATATCAAAGAATTTATTAACCTTAGACATCAATTCTCTCAAGGAGAAAAACAATATTGGCTTCATGATTTAAATGGATTAACAACCATGACAAAAGACGCAAAAGAGTATGGAGATAAATATGGTCAAGATTTCTTACATGCAGGAGCTATTATAGTTCATACACATATACAAAAATTTCTAATGAACACCTTTATCCAAGTCAAAAAACCTAGGGTCAAAACTTGTGTCTTCACAAATAAAGAAAAAGCAAAAAAGTGGTTACTCGAGTTAAAAGCACAAAATGAAATATGATAATTAGAGAGTTTGAAGACGATCTTCACAAAATTTGGTTAGATTCCGACGGAATATTATATTCTGAATTCAAAAAAGAAGTAATTTTAAATGTAGCTATTAGTCAATCTGTTATTAATTCGCGTCATAAAATTTCAGCTGGCGAAAAGCAATATTGGCTCTATAATTTTAAAAACATAAAAAGCATGCCCAGCGAAGGGAAAGAATATGCGGATCGCTATGGACAAGATTTCCTGTATGCAGCAGCTGCTTTAGTCCATAATCACCTTCAAAAATATATCGTAAATATATTCATATCGATAAAAAAACCAAAAGTGCCTTTCCGAGCATTTACAAACAAACAAGAAGCAAAAGATTGGTTATTAAAACATAAACAAGCGAATGAATCAACAAGAAATTGACCATATTATTACTACGCTTCGTGAACTAAATAGGGATGAATTTGTTCCTCAACTGACCTCAGAAAACAACTTAATAAGTCTGTATAAGGAATTAGATTTACTAAAAACCAAAAACCAAGAAGAAAAAAGACTTCGTAATTCCATTGTTGAACACTTACACAACAACATGGCAGATAACTTATATAAGAAGTTTCCAGCCGAACAATTCAATTACGAATATCAAATATTAGGAGAAGGTATCAATGCATACATCGATGAGTTAGAAATTAACACCATTAATAAAGAAAACTTCAATCTGATTCTAACAACTCTCCCTGAACGAATTTTTGTATTTGATTATAAAAATTTCATTTTTTATTCTAATTGTGAAGGGGAACTATTTTTAACCGATGAAAAGATTAAAAAATACTTTAAACTCGACGAATATATTTCCGAAAAACTATTGGTGAAAATTGAAAAATTTAAAGAAAAAAAACAATCACACACAGAGTTTCAATATTCTTATAAAAACGCACAGAAAGTAAGTATTCACTTAGAAATTAATCTAATTACAATTGATTTTGAACAAAAAAATCAAATTTTATTAATAGCAAAAGATATTACCGATCAGAAAAACGCTGAACTAGACGCACTAAAAGCGATGATTTTGGGGCAAGACCTAGAGCGTAAAAGATTAGCATCTGATTTACACGATTCATTGGGGCAAGAATTAGGCGCTATTAAATTTTTTATCGGTTCGTTGACCATGATGGAAAAAGATTCTCCTGAGTACATCGAATGTATTGCAGAAATTGACCGTATGGTAAATGACACAATCCATTCTGTTCGCGAAATCACCTTTGATTTAATGCCTTTTGTACTAGAAAATAATTCTTTAGACAGAGCAATTGAACAATTATGTAAGCAAACGAATAATATCCATCCTGTACAAGTTCACTTTACAACTAATACATCTGAAATTAAGCGAAAAGACAAGAAAGAAGAAGCAATTATTTACAGGATTATTCAAGAATTTATTAATAATTCAGTAAAACATGCGCATGCAGAAAATTTATTTATTAGTTTACATAAAACGAATGATGTATTAAGTTTTTTATTAGCAGACAATGGCGTAGGATTCGATAACAAAACCGTTCAAAAAAATAATGGATTACGGACCATAACACAACGTTTACAAGTACTCCAAGCAGATTATCAATGGGAAAGTAATTCTTCAACAGGTACTTCTTTAACTTTCACGATTTATGAAAAAAATTAATCTTTTGTTAGTCGATGACCACGAATTGGTGCGAAAAGGATTAACGTTAATGCTAAAAACGCAAAAGAAAATTGAGTTAGCTATTGCTCAAGCTAGCAATGGTCGTGAAGCTCTTAAATTGTTAAAAGATTATAATTATGATTTAATCATTTTAGATGTAAACATGCCTGTAATGGATGGGATTACTACGTTGAAAAAAATGAAGGAAAATAAGATTAATATTCCTGTCTTGATATTGTCCATGCATAAAGAAGAAGACTTAATTCGAGATGCTATTGACAAGGGGGCAGCTGGTTATATCCTTAAGAACTCAAGTCTAGACGAAATCATGAAAGCAATGATTTCAACAGTTAAACGTGATCGCTATTATTCCAATGAAGTAGCCGATATTCTTATCAACCAAGACAAAAAAGAAGTACCAAAACTGATTCAAAATGAATATAACTTAACCTTACGAGAAATTCAGATTATTTCCATGTTGGTAAAAGAAATGACTTCCCAAGAAATTGGAGATTACTTATTCATCAGTAAACGAACAGTAGATGGCCATCGCAACAAAATCATGGATAAAATCGGAGCGAAATCTGCTATAGGATTGGTAAAATTTGCAGTGAAATACGGAATTGAATAAAAATAGAGTGAAACCTAAGACCTCTTTTTTTCGTATTTTTACTTTATGGACACAAATCAACTCAACACTTCCCTATCGCTTCCAATCATGGAGCATTTTTACACTATCCAAGGGGAAGGAAACTATACTGGTCGCGCTGCATATTTCATCCGAATTGCAGGTTGTGATGTTGGCTGCGTATGGTGCGACGTCAAAGAAAGTTGGGAAGCGCAAAAACACAAACTACTTTCCATCGCTACCTTAATCGAAGAAATAAAAAAAACACCAACAGACTTTGTTGTAATTACCGGTGGAGAGCCTGCAATGTATGATCTACACGATTTGGTCAATGCCTTACATGCTAATAACTATGAAGTGGCCATCGAAACATCGGGTTGTTACGAATTAAAAGGAAACATAGATTGGTATTGCTTTTCTCCGAAAAAATTTAAAGATCCTGTTTCGGATGCGTATGAAAAAGCGGACGAATTGAAAGTAGTGATTTTTCATCCATCCGACATTGAATGGGCGGAAAAACATGCCGATAAAGTGAAGCCTTCTTGTAAACTTTATTTGCAAACCGAATGGTCTAAACAAAATAAAAACTTGCCTATCATCGTTGACTATGTGAAGAACCATCCGAAATGGAAAATTTCTTTGCAAACGCATAAATATTTAGATATCCCGTAAGGTTTCGACTGCGCTCAACCTGACTGAGACTGCGCTCAACCTGACTAAAACCGATACTTATGAAAATATTACTTCTTTTACTACTAGTTACTTCAGCGACTTTCGCACAACAAAAATATTCTACCAAAAGCAAAAAAGCAATTTCCCTTTTTGAAGAAGGAATGGATGCCCCTAGACTCAATAAAGATCAATATGGTCGGGAAAATTATGCGCTAGGATTAGAATTGATGAATAAAGCCATTGATAAAGATCCATCATTTTGGGAGGCGTACTTAACAGCTGGAGAGTTTGCTGAATTTTCTAATCAACCTAAATTGGCCATCGACTATTACGAAAAAGCAATTCAAATTAATCCTACACATAGTAGTACAGGTAGTACCTACTTCTTTTTAGGTATGCTCTATTTTGAAGTGGGCGATTACCCAAAGTGCATACAAACATTGGATATGTATGTCAAAAACAAACAAGCCAATCAACAAAACATACCTTTGGCAAATCAAAAAGTTCAATCTGCATACTTTGCTATTGAATCCATGAAAAACCCCAATAATTTTAAACCAATTAATCTAGGTCCTGCAATCAATACCGAAGCACCTGAATATTTTCCTACCATTACTGTAGATGGAAAAACGATTCTTTTTACACGAAGAATTAAAGATGGTAGAGTTTCTGGTCCTGTTAAAGAACAAGAAGATTTTTATATCTCACACTTAAAAGGAAATGCTTGGACAAAAGCAGAACCGATGCCAAGTCATATTAATACTGTGAACAACGAAGGGGCGCCAACAATTTCAGCAGATGGTAGATCATTAATTTTTATCGCGTGTCCTGATCCGGCAGGAGAATATGGAGCAGGTAGATTAGGACGCGGAAGTTGTGATCTATTTATTACTAAAAAATTAGGCTATTCTTGGGGACAAGTCATCAATTTACCTGGATTACCAAATTCACAAAATTGGGAAACTCAACCATCTCTTTCTGCGGATGGAAAAACGTTGTATTTTATTAGAGGGGTTAGAGGTGCAAATGGTCAACGATCTTCTGATATTTATGTATCTACCTTACAAGAAAACGGAACCTGGGGACCAGGAACAAAATTGCCAAATACGATTAACTCACCACAAGAAGAGGAGTCTGTCTTAATTCATCCAGATGGAAAAACATTGTATTTCGCGTCTAAAGGTCATATTGGATTAGGTGGATCTGATTTATTTGTTTCTCGAATGGATGACCAAGGAAATTGGTCTACTCCTGTGAATTTAGGTTATCCAATAAACACAAAAAACGATGAAAATTCTTTAATGGTTAGTCCTGATGGTGAAATTGGGTTTTTTGCCTCCGATCGTGAAGGTGGTTTTGGCGATTTGGACATCTACTTTTTTGAAATGCCTAAAACGGTTCAACCTATTAAAACACTTTATTTTGAAGGATTAGTTATTGATGCAACCACTAAAAAACCGCTGCCAGGTAAATTTCAGTTGACAAATGTAAAAACAGGTAAAGAAGTTATTCGTTCAGAAGCTGATCAAGTTACTGGAGAATTTTTGGTTTCCTTACCAATAAACCAAGAATACGCGTTGAGTGTCTCCTATCCTGGTTATAACTTCTATTCGTCCAACTTTAACATGTTACCTGGTCAAGATCAAGAAGCCGTTCATATGAACATCGAAATGGTTCCTATCGGAAGCGATATACCAGTCGTGTTAGCGAATGTATTCTTCGACCTAAACAAAACCGAATTGCGTCCTGAATCTTTTGTTGAATTAAACAAATTACGTGATCTATTAATTAAAAACATCAACCTACGCATTGAGATTGGTGGTCATACAGATACGCGTGGAGATGCAGTGGAAAATCAAAAGCTTTCTGAAGGTCGTGCAAATTCTGTTCGAGATTATTTAGTTCAACAAGGAATTGATGCTTCACGACTCATGGCAAAAGGTTATGGAGAAAGTCAACCAAAGATTAGCGATGAACAAATCGCGAAAATTCCTTCATCAAAAGATATTGAGAAAGCACATCAATCAAACCGAAGAACTGAATATAAATTCTTAGTGCAATGATACATTTTCTGCGATTAATCCGTATCAAAAATCTTATAATCATCGCATTAACCATGTATGCCGTGAGGTTTTTTTACTTTACCATTGGCGGTAAAATAAATGTAGATGTACTTTTTGAGCAACTCAATTTTTTCTTATTAACACTATCTACAGTTTGTATTGCTGCTGCAGGAAATATCATCAATGATTATTTTGACGTAAAAGCGGATAAAATTAATCGACCAGAAAAACTAATTGTCACCAAATACATTTCTAAAAGAAAAGCCATCATCTGGCATTGGATATTAAATGGTTTTGGTTTTTTTATTGCATGCTATTTGAGTGTTTTTTACAACACATTTTGGTATGTGTTTATTCACTTACTATCAATCAATGCTTTGTGGCTATATTCTGTTTATTTCAAACGCAAATTTATTATTGGTAATGTGTTAATTGCATTACTCACATCACTAGTTATTTTACTCAGCGGATTTCATTTTTACCATGTCTGTCGCTACGAATTACACCCCATTTTAGATGCTAAAATCTCAATCCCAAAATCCTTAGATCATGCTGTCATGTATTGGAAAAATCTATTTTTAGATGCTGGTAATTTTATTTTTATACTTTGCTTTTTTGCATTTGTTCTCAATCTCGGACGTGAAATTGTCAAAGATATGGAAGATGTAGAAGGTGATAAACTACTAAAGGCTAAAACCATCCCTATCATACTCGGCGCTTACTCTGCGAAATGGATAGCCATATTAATTTTAAGTAGTGTTCCCATTTTTTACATCTCGTTTTTAACTCTCAACATCAAAGACCATCATCTAGTACATTTAATTGCAACTTTACCTGTATTTACAGCAAGCAGTTTAGTTATAATCTCATTGATATTGTTAATTAGTATACAAACTACTCCTAAAAACCTCAAGGTTGTTGACAAAATCATCAAATTAGCCATGTTAATTGGAATTATGACTCCTTTTTACTGGTGGTTACTTTGAATCTTGGGTTTGATTATTTTTAATAGATTTCTACCCTAATTCAACGTATAGGTTTCATAAAACACTTTTTGAATACGATTTTTAAAATCACCTCCAAACAACAAATTTGCGGAAAGAGATTTCAATTGTTTTTCAGATGCCAAGCGTACCAAAAACGTATACTTTTCATTGTCCAATTTATCTTGAATGAAATAGTGTTTCAAATAATTGAACACAATAGATGCATGAATTGTAGATTCTAAAAATTCACCATATTTGTTGATACAGTTATCTTTATGAGTAACGATATACGCATACAATTCTTCTAAAAATTGCTCATTTACAGGTACATTTTTATCGCTAAACATGGATTTCACGTACGTCGATAAAAAATCAGAGTAGAAAAATGGTCTCATGGCTCACAAGGTATTATTGGTTCATACTTGCTTCTTATATAGAAGACGATGTTATAAATACTAACGTTGCTTAGACTAAAAATATTGCGCAAAAAAAAGCGGGCAACTGAAGTTACCCGCTTTAAAACTAATATAATTTAGATTATTTCAATAAATCTGTACGAACTGACTCAACTAAAGCTGTTATTTCAGCTAATTGATCATCCGTCATTTTAATCTCAGAAGTTGAACTATCTTCAATCACCATTTGACCATCTACAATCTTAGTAACAGGCTCTCCTTGAATATATTCAATTTTAACTTTTGAAAACAAATCGTTTAATTTTTCGTATTTCGTTAATACGTTTTTCACATACTCGATTTTGTCACACATTTTAAGTACTTTCAATAAACTCTCCAAAATGATTTTTTGTTCACCAATTTTCTCACGTAATTCATCGTTAGACTTTGATTTCATTGTTTGAGTAGCAATGTGTAACCCTTCTAACCAAGCACCAGAAACAATTAATACACTTAATTCACCTCTGTTTTGAGAACGTAAATAAGCATCCATTTTATTGAAACTATTGATACTAATGTACTGTAATGAATCTACATTGTTGCTATTTTTAGACAATCGTTGTAACGCTTCAAAATCAAAGAATTGACCAACTTGAATAGCGTCAGACAATTGTTTAACAGCAGTAATACATGAAATAGAATACATCGTTTTATCATACACGTTAATATATCCCATATCTGCTGTATATACTCCAACATTAAATGCTTGTTGGTAATTCGTTGTATACTTTTTAGCACTTGCCGTTTTGTGCATAATATTAGCATTGAAAGCAGCTCCTGTTGATTTAATCACTGTATTCATCTCAACTGGAGAAGGAATTGATTGAATCAATTCATCCAACATTTTTGCTTGTTTTTTGGAGTTAACCATTAAAGTTGGATCACCTAATTCCGAATCTAAGGAATTACCTTTATCTCCTCCACATGATACCATCATTGCAGCTAAGACAAAAGAAGGTAAGTATATTTTAATAAATTTATTTTTCATCGCGCTTATTATTAATTTTTGGTAAATCCTAAGATATTAATTCCACATTTTGCTTTATCTCCTTGAAAAGAATACTCAATATAGTAAACACCTGTTGCTGAACATGGATAAGTCAAAGCAGGGAATACTTTTTTAGAGGCTTTATCAAAGTTAGAAGCAATCAATTTGTGATTACGATCATATAAAGAAATAATCATTTTGTTACCCGCAATATTTTCGTCGCACACAACAATTCTATAAGTAGACCCCTTAGAAAACACATAAGAATATTCTGCTTTAGCACCTCCTTTTGGATTTGCATACTCAAAGGATTTAATAAAATTAAAATCATCCAAAGCACTTGAACAATTATCCATAAATGCATCTGAACTACATTGTGCATTCGCAATAGCTCCCGAAGCTAAAACTAGCCCAAAAGCGAGGAAATGTTTGCGGAAATTCAGAATATTTCCTACTTTTTTCAATAAATGTGTCATACACTTTGTTTTGTAAGATTAACAAAAAAATAATTAGCTACAAAAGTAATATACTGCACTGAGTATACAATTATTCCATGCGTTTTTTTTCGTATATTCCATTTAATTTACAACCCTAAAATCTTAATTTCTGTTCTTCGATTCATTTGATGCTCTTCTTCTGTTTGAGCATTTTTAACGATTAACATCGATTCGCCATATCCTTTAGAAACTATCCGCTTTTTATCTATTCGCCCTTCTTCTAATAAATAATCCATCACATTTCTAGCACGTTCGCGCGATAAATTCAAATTATACGCATCTGTTCCTTTTTCATCTGTATGGGCACTAATCTCAATTTTAACATTTGGATTGATTTTCATAAATGCTATAAATTTATCCAACTCCAACTCAGAAGCATGTTTAATATCTGATTTATCAAACTCATAGTAAATATTCATCGTTAACACCTCATCTACACGTATTGAATCCATTTCAATGGCTAAATCTAAATCTCCGTTTTCTCCAATATTTTCAAATGCAATATCTACTTTTTTGGGTAACATTCCCTTTTTATTTACAGTCATACTGTATTCACCATCTGGATTCAATGAAAATTTAAACGCTCCATTATTATCCGTTAATTGCGTTTTCACATCCTCTATACTCGAATATAAATCAATTTGTGCATTTATAACGAGCGTATCTCGAGACTTGATAACTCCATTTACATCAACACGTTCTTTCTCTATCATCTCAATCCTAAGTATAGCCGTACCCCCATTTTTATAATCTATGGTTTTAATCGTGACCTCTTTACTTTCATAACCAGGCTTGGAGGCAAATATCGTATACTCTGGAACTTGAGAATTTAAAACAAACTGAAACATACCCATTCCATCCGATTTAGCACTTTGCTGTAACGAATCCCCATTATAAAGTTTCAAGGCAACATTACTCATTTTCTTTCCATCAGAATTTAACATTCCTTTAAATAATAATTTTTCTGCTACTATAGATGTATCAATTTTAAATACTTTGGGTAATGGTGCTATTTTTAATGAATCACTCTGATTAGTCGCCAAAAAATGAGTGCTATCACTATGTAATGTATCTGCAAAATTAAAGTCTGATAAAACAGCAACACTATCCATGACTTTACCAGTATCACTTAACACATTTTCAGGAAGTTGTATACTTTCATTATCAATTAATAAATACGAATTTCCAGAAGTTAATTCATAATTAAAAGAAAATCTACTAGATGTATCTGTATGTTTATTAGAAATTTCTGCATCGTTTTCCAATAAACTTATAGGTGAGTCTGGCATTTTACTTTGAATAGATGTCTGTGAACTATCTAATTTATAAAGAGTACCTGCTACCTTAACCGTTTTATCCATCGGTCGCAGTAAAAAAGATATTTGATTACCAAGTGGAGGGATTTGTCGCATCAAACTTACTTTTGCATACCTGAAACCATTCTTACGAGCAACTAAAGTGTAACTAGTGTTTGGCTCCATAACCGCTGAATACATTCCCAATTCTGTTTTTAAAATCTGCTCAGATTTTGTACTATCATTGACTAATTTATACACTACACCATCATAAAATGTCTGATCTAAAATTTGAATCTTGGGTCCTTCAACATTTATTTCAAAAGGATCATGGTGACTAAAAGTATAGATATCGTCAGCTCCTTTTCCATTAAATCTATCTGAACTTAAAAATCCTCTATTTCCTTTCGAATCTTTTACAAACCCAAAGTCATCACCTATTGTATTTATAGGTGGCCTCATATTTTCTGGTTCAGCCCACAAAGAATCTTCTAATTGTTTCGTAGAAAAAACATCTAATTTCCCCATACCTGGGTGCATATTTGAAGAGAAATAAAGTACTGAATCATTGCTTATAAAAGGAAACAACTCATTCCCAACTGTATTAACTGGTTTTCCTAAGTTGATAGGCTTTCCCCATGTTCCATTTTTTTGTTTTTGAGTGTAATATATATCTGTTCCACCTACTCCTCCGGGCATATCTGACATGAAATATACACGATTACCATCTTTAGAAACAGATGGATGTCCTGTAGAATACTGAAAACTATTAAAATTAAAAGCACTAACAGGAATTTTCCAATTGCCTGCAGAATCTTTTTTGGTGACAAAAATTTGAAGTGTTTTTAATCTTTTTGAAGATTTAGATTTAGCACTTGTTATCGTTTTCGTAATATAAAGTGTGCTAAAGTCCTTTGTAAAACTTCCTGGACCTTCATGTGAAACAGTATTTAATTTACCAGGAAATTGAATTGGAGATTTAATAGAATCTACAGAACCTGAAATATCCATAAAATAATAATCCAATGCAGCTGAGGCTTCACTACCACTAAAGTTAATTAATGGTTTCATACTTCCTTCACGAGAAGAGCAGAAAAACACACCATTTTGATAATAATTTGCAGCAAAATCAGGAGCTTCCCCACTCATTTTATCAACTATATTAACATCATATTGTATCTCTTCATCCAACCAGTGCTGGGCAAGTAAGCAGGATTTAATCATCCTGTTAGCCGTTGACGAATCTGAAGGATTTTTTTGTTTATATTTTTCAAAACTCGCAATTGCTTCTGTATATTTTGAACTTGCTTTCAAAGCCAAAGCATAATTTAAATAACTCGATGCTGGAGTCTTTTTATTTTTTAGAATTTTCTGAAACGTCTTTTCAGCCTCTTCAAACTGACCAGTTATACGATAACAATTTCCTAATTGAATCATTGCCGCTTCCTTTTCTGGTGCTTTCCCTTCTTTACTTGCTAATAAATAAAATTCTATTGCCTCCGTAAATAAATTTAAATCGTAATAACGATCTCCCTTTTCCATGTTGCCTTTTTGTGAAAATCCAACAGAAGAAAAACACATACACATTATCATACCGATAAAGTATTTTAGAATTGAATTGCTATGTTTTTCTTTAGATTTTAACACTAGAAATAATAACGAGGGTTAATTTCTTTAATTTGCTGAGGCGGCAACAATTTGATTCCATAACGAATCATAAATTCATGTGCTGCATTTGAATACGTTGCAATCTGAGAAATTCTAAAATCATAAGAATACGAGATGCGAATAGCATCCGTAACATGTACTTTTGCAGAAAATGTCAGTGCATCACCTGTTCGATATCCTATTCCTAAGGTATATTTCTCTTTATAAATAAAGTTCGCATAAATATCTAGTTGCATGGGAGCACCTGATACCTTTTTAAGTAAAAAACAGGGTTGCATAGACATGCTTTTTGAAAAATCTTTCACATATCCTCCCGAAATAAATATATGTCTTCTTAATTCTGCTACTGTAGATCGATCAATACCTGTAAAATTTAAACTTCCACCATACAAGTGTTGGATCGAAAAACCTACAAAATAATTTTTTGTTTGGTATTGTAGACCAAATGCACCATCCAATTTTGCTTTCATAGTTTTACCTGGAGGAATTGCATTATCAATTTTATCATTTCGATATAACTGTGAAAAATCAATACTTTGAGTAAAAAGTCCTAACTCTAACCCTACAGACATCTTTCCTTTTCCTAATCCTAAATGATAAGAGCCTATCCCATTAATCGTAGTTTGTGAAGTTGCTCCCAATCGATCTGAAATAATTTTACCTCCATATCCAACTGAGCGGGCTTGCCATGGTGCATGAATTGTTAATATATCCGTAGAAGGTCCACCTTCTAAACCAACGAATTGACTACGATGTTTTAAAGATGTAACAATCCAATTAGAGCTACCTGCATAGGCCGGATTAAACATTAATCGATCAAAATTATTTTGTGTATACATCGGCTCTTGTTGAGAAAACGCTATTAAAGAAGACAATAATATTCCTAAAAACAATGAAAATTGCATTAAAAATAAGCTATGTCTCTTCTCTTTTATCACCTCGTTATAACTACAAATCCTTTGTATGGTTCATGTCCATTTCCAATATCTAATGAATAATAATATGTGCCATCCGGAAGTTCATCCCCATTTTCATTCTGACCATTCCACGTATTTAAATATGGTGCCGCTTGATATACAATGTTTCCCCAACGATTAAAAACAAGCAAGCTACTTTTTGTGAAATAATCAATATCAATAATCGTAAACGCATCATTTGCGTTATCACCATTTGGAGTGTAAATTTGAGGAATCTTTGTTGGAAGTTCTTTTAAACAACGATCGATGATGACCTCTATCTCATCTGTTGTTTCACAATAATCATTAATAACATGTACTTTATAAGTTGTCGTGACTTGTGGTGCCACTTTGGGGCTTGCTAAGTTCTTACCAACTAGTCCTACTTGATCTTCCCAAACATATGATTTACCACCACTTGCATGAAGTGATGCCGTATCGTAACGACAAAGTACAAAATCCTTACCCGCATCTGCTTTTGGAACATTTATATCCACTTCAACATGAATTGTATCATCCTTACTTGTACATCCATTACTCGATACTTTCAAAATATAATCCGTTGTAACACTAGGTTTCACGGTGATATTTTTCTTTTTCTGTCCATCACTCCAAGAATAAACAGTAGCTGGATAATTTGCTTCATCAAATGTAGTTGAAATTTCCACAGACGTCCCTTTACAAATACCTAATAGATCAGCTTTTACAATAGGGTTCGGAACAGGATGAACATCAACATTTACGGTATAACTCTTTCCTATACACTTTCCTATATCTCCAGATACAGGAGTAATCACATACTTAATGTTTCCAGAAACCGAAGTTGTCTGTAATCGATGCGCCAACCCTAAAATTGGAGTTGACTGAATTTTCCAACCAGTTATTGTATCAATTGGTGTTATAACTGGATTTGTCCAAGTGTAAGTCGTGTTTTGAGGAATAATATCCCCGTTTATTAAATTGATAGGTTTCACCAATAAAGAATCTCCAGAACACAATGATTTAGTTACATCAGAAATTACAGGTTTAGGATAAACAGTAATCGTAATCGGAGTTTTAGCACCTTTACAATGATAATCAGATGTAGGTGTGACATTATAATTAACTGTTTGAACGCTATTTGACTGATTTGTTAATTTATCATTGATGAGTGCTGTCATTTGATTTGAGGTAGACTCTCCTAAAATAGATGAATTTTCATCTGCTGACCAACTCAAACTTGAAGCGACTGATGGCGTCAATGTAACATTCACTAGATTATCACTACAAAAACTTTTCGTTAACACATTGGTCATTGTAGGCACTGGTTTAATGACTAAAGGTATCGTAAAATTAGCCCCAATACATTTACCTGACTTTGGTGTTACTACATAATTAATCGATGCTAAATCCAATGTATTGTTTACCAAAGTTTCAGAAATACTAGTTTGACCAACAGCTTGTGAATTTGCTCCTGTGATAGCTCCATTTGGTAAAATAATAGGATTAGTCCAGGTATATAACACATTCGAAGGAACAATATTTGAACTTGAAGGAACACCATTTAATGGTAACTTTATAAACTTTAAGTTACTACATAACGAATCAGAATTAAATGATACTATAACTGGAGTAGGATTAACATATATATCTACGTTAAATGATTTTCCTGTACAACCACCAGTAGCTCCTGATTTCGGAGTAACGACATATGAAACGCTAGAAGCGCTATTTGTTATATTTGTTAATGTTTGTGATACTTTTGTTACACCTGAAGCTTGAGCGTTTGCACCAGAAATAGTCCCCGGAGATGATAAAGTTGGAGTTGACCACGTATAGCTTGAATTTGCAGGAACAATTTCACCATTTGGAACCCCATTTTGCGGTTGAATATTAAAAGCTAATCCACTACATATAGTGTCAAGTTTACTTGAAATTATCGGTGTAGGATTTACAGAGATATTCACCGTTTGCGTTGGTCCAGTACACCCAGGAATCGATGTAGGAATGACGGAATAACTAACAATTTCTTTGAGAATATTCATGTTTTTCAACGAATCTCTTAACGTATTTTTATTTTGCAGAGTTGTACTTTCACCAACAACATTCGCATTATTTGCTGCTTGCCAAGTAAATGTAGATGGTATCGTACTTTTTAAAGGGATATTTACTTCAAATCCACTACATAATGTCAAAGCTGTAGGACTTGTCATTGCTGGTATCGGATTTACAACTACATCTATGGTATCTGAACTTTTACTAACACAGGTATTAATATCGGTTGCAATTACGTGTATCGATTTATTCGTGGTTAATGATGGATACGTTTTCACGTTTGAACCTGATGTCTGAACCACCGTTGCATTTTCGTAAAATACATATTTTGGTAAATTACTTGGGCTAGTCGTTATGGAGTATGAATCCCCATCACAAATACTGTTATCAAGATCGGATGATACAATCTTTACAACTGGCAATTGAAACAATTGGATTGGTAATGCAGCTGTTTTGTCTCCGACACAACCAAAAGGATGTATTGCATTTGCAGTTATTGAATAAGCTGCATTTATTGAAAACTGTGAAAAAACAGTATTTACGCCAGATTGGAGCTGAATACCACTAGCGTAAAAATTGTATTTTTTAAACGTATTTGGACTTGCTGACACCATTAAATCATTACCGATACAGATTCCACCATTAATTGCATTACTTGATAAAGAAATAACAGGTTTAGGAACAACAGTCATCTTATATGGGTCGCTTTTAGCCGTACATCCTATTTCGTCTTTTACTAAAACCGTTAAATTTAAGGACGAGGATATACTTGGAAGTGTATAATCATTTCCATTGGAAGATTGAAGTAAGGTAGAATTATGTTTAAAATCGTATTGAGCATATCCATTCGGTACTGCTGTAAATGTAATCGCATCACCTTCACAAATACTATCATTTATAATGGATGCAGTTATATCGACAACAGGTTTTGGATTTACAATGACTTTTATAAATTTAGTCACTGCAGGACAAAGTGGCTCATTCGTTCTAAATACACTTACAGGAATTGTGTCTGTAATCACTGGTCCTACTTGGTAAGAAGAAATTGTATCTTTTGCACCATATTCCCATGAAATCGCATACTGTGGAGCATTGATAGAATTTATAGATACTTTAATACTATCTCCTTCACAGATTGAAGTAGTTGCAAATTTATTAAACGTAATCGCTGTACATGCAGAATCTCGTCCTAGCGGTGTCCATGTAGTATGACGAATGATGGTATCAGACTCAGGACTATCCCCACACGTGGTATTTCCAATTGCAAGCACTTTGAAAATTCGCGATTGACCTTTCCCTAATCCCGTTATTTTATGATGTAATCCAAAATTACCTGAACTTGGAACTATATAAGGAGCGTTATTCACACTTACACGGTATCCCGCGGCATTAGGTATCGGATCCCAAACAAAATCTATGGAAGAAGTATCTATATTTCCAGAATTCGCTACCGGTTTTTCTAATGGAATAGATACTACTAATGGAATGACACTCGAAGTATCCACACAAGTTCCGTTACGCGCAATAACTTTTAATTGAGCACCTGATTTTAATTTATCAGATTTAAAAGTACTTTTAAATCCAGCATACAATAAGGATGAACCATTTAAAAACTTATAGGATTCGTATGTAACAGGTGTAGCAATTAAACTCACTGAGTCACCAAAACAATTAGAAGTAGGATAAAGTGAAAGCGAAACATTAGGTTGTTCGGTTACATTTACACGAATATATTTGGTTACGAATGGACAATTTAGCTCGTTTGAATTTCTGACAATGACAGTAACTATGGTATCTTTCGTAGGTTTTAAATTTAACGAAGTTGCTTTTGCAAAAGTCGTTTTATTCCAAGAAACATCGTATTTTGGAATATTAATTCCTGTAATTGATAAATTAGCTTTCGTCCCTTGACAAATAGTCACAGTTGAAGGTGCAACATATGAAATTGCGGTACAAGGATTTGTAAAACAACTTGCTTGTACTGAAATTTTAGAATTACCACAAACTGTCGCACCTAAAGCTCTAACAGAAACATACGACGCAGTACCAGGTGATAATCCATTTATTAAATGTTTTAACCCTGTTGCTCCAGTACTAGGTGTAATCCAATTTCCACCATCAACACTTATTTCGTACCCAATTGAATTTGCAATTGGATCCCATGTAAATTCCATAGAAGATGTTGTTGATCCTCCACAGTTTACAACTGGTTGAGCTAAAGGCTGAATCACTGTATTTGTAATTGTGTTTATGGATGTTGCTTTACAGCCAAAATTTTCAGCTACAACAGTTAATGGAACTCCATTTTTGACATTTTTTAAGGTGTAATAATTTTTCCATCCTGATTGCAATATTTGATTCCCACTGTAAAACGTATAAAAATCATAATTTGCAGGTGTAGCAGTTAATTTTGCGACATCACCTTGACAATTGATAGAAGCCAAACTTGAATTTAAAGTCACTAATGGTAATGGATGAACTTTAATTCTAAACGTAGCATCAAAAGTTGAACAATATGATAATTGAGATGAATCTTTAATTACCGCTGTTATTTCTTTGTCAATAGTAGGAGTAAGCGAAAAAGTTGTGTCTTTTCCTGGCGCCCCTCCATTCCAAGAAACAGAATAATTAGTCGCAGAAATATTATCTACACGTAACTTCACTGATTGGCCACTACAAATCGTATCAAAAGATTTATAACTCATTGTAAAAGGTGTACAAACTTTTGAAATACAAGACTTAGCCTTTGAAACTAAACTTGTTGCACAAGAAAATGACCCAATTGCTTTAACGACAATCTTTGTCGAATCACCACTAGACAGTCCTCCAAATACATGTGAAAGTCCAGTTATCCCAGAACTTGGGTCTTGAAACGCACCATCATTTATACTTACTTGATAACCTGAAGCCCCTTCAATATCACCCCAAACAAAAGAAACTTCTGTATCTGTCGAAGCACCACAGTTTACTACTGGCTTAGGCAGTGGAGGTAATACTTTCATAACAAATGCATTACTAGACATTTTAGCACATCCATTAAAATTTGTTGCTTCAACAAAAATTGAATCATTATCGGTTACAGTTGTTGTATTTAAATTCGTCGAAACACCGACTTGTAACGGTTGACTATAATTGTAAAACGTATAACTAGAATAATTTGTCGGAACACCACTAAAAGTAACTAAATCACCTTCACAAATAATATTGTCCAAATCTGAACTTAATAGAGATACAGATGGTCTAGATTTAACCACCATTTTCACCGGAATACTTTTCTTTGATTTACATCCTTTTACATCCGATGCAACAACATAAAAAGCATCTCCTGTTGATAAATTGATGGTAGAAAACTCATTTTCCTCCATTGTTTGATACAAACTACCATTTTTATAGACTTTATAATCTACTAAAGAGGCAGGATTAGTTGTAAATGTAACTTCATCACCAGTACAAATTGTATCATGGGTAGCTGTAAATGTAATAATTGGACTTACTAACACTGTAGCTTGTTTACTTGTATTTGATGAGCAAGTACTATCTGTTACTGTTAAACTAATTGTTTTTACCCCACCTTTCAACCAATTAATCCAATGAGGACCTCTTCCAGTTCCTGGATTTCCAACACCACCATTTAAACTCCAAGCAAAATTTGCATTTTTACCCGCGCTTCCTAAATAAGTCACCTTAAGGGAGTCACTAGAACAAATCTCCTCAGGAGAAATTGAAAAATCTGAAATTGGTGTAGTTAATGCATTCACTTGTATAGCAGAGCTACTTTTACATCCTAAAATACTTGTTGTAGTCAATGTTATAACTTTAGTCCCTGCAATTTTATAAGCTACTGAAGTTGGTACATAACTCGTATCTACTGGATTTCCATCACTTAAATTCCATTCCCATTTTCTTATTTGAACCAGAGATGTATCTGTTGTATTCTTCAATTGTATTGTTAATGGTACACAACCAGAATACGTATTTAATGAAAAATCAGGACTCGGTAAGGAATTAACGGTCATGTATTTGACTTTCGTTTTGGTGTCTTCACAACCATTACTATTTGTAACCTTCAACGAAACTGTGTAACTACCTCCAGTAGTATATGTTTTTGTGGGATTTTTTAAAGTCGAAGAGGTATTATCTCCAAAACTCCATAAATAAACACCTCCTTCTAAAATTGATTTATACTTGACTTGATCGTAAATTGCACATACTGATGTGGTATCAGAAGTAAAGTCGATTTTAGGCTTACCAAACACCTTGACTTGAATTTCTGTTGATACTCCCCCGTTACAATTTTTTGTTAGTGTCACCGTATATGTTGTGTCACCTAATTTTCCAGCTTCAAAATCATGACTTGGGTTTTGAGAACCAGATGTAGCTTTACCATCCCCAAAATCCCATGTTCTAGAAGAGGAAATATTTGGATCATTAAACTTAACAGTAAAAGGAGCACATCCACTTAACATACCTGTGAAAGTAGTATACTCAATCACTGGTGTACATTGAGAAAACGACGTATTTTGAAAGCAAAACAAACTACATAAAATTACCAAAAAAGTAATTTTTTCTTTTTTAAAAAAGATATGTAGTTTGTTAACTCCCATATTTCAATTTATAAATTATTAGTGCTTGTTCCCAAATAAATTTAGAGCTTTTTTCAATCCATCAAAATATAACACAACATATAAAATTGCTGTGAAAAACCAAATCATCAAAATATTAAATCCATAAGTTCCAATTAAAGATCCTAGGAAATTTTTTGTAGGCGCATAGAAATGAGTTCTGAAACTTAATGCACTTTCCGTACTAGCATCCATAAAAATTGGATCCTTTTTTTGGATGATTTCATGATTTTGAATTACAATTTTATCTTTATCTGTAGATTTTGTTACAACTTCCGTTAAATAATCATTCAAATAATCATCCTTCGCTTGAACAAAAGCGAGTTGCTTTTCTGGAGTGTCCTGCATTTTAGATAAAATCAACATTTTTTTACCATTCACAACGTTGAAAATCTCTGAATAATAATTCATTAGATTTTCTAAAATTTCTTTTAATCGCTCCCCTTCAGTATCATCAAATTCATTAAAATTAAATTTCTCAATGTTTTCAATGGCAACTCTAGGTACTAATATTCGCTCATTTTCTAAAGATTTTCTAATCACCCATAAGCGATCTTTCATGACATTATCCGCTGAATCTCCAACTACACTTATTAAAGAAATGCATTCATCTGCATATTCTTGTAACTTAGGAATAAAGAAAGCTTGCTTATAACTGCACATACTTTCCTTTTGTTCAAAATCAAATATTTCACGTTGATATGGATTATTTTTAAATTGGTCCACCACTAATCCTTCATAAGCCCAACGAGAAACCATGACTTCAGCAATAATTGGAGGAACTTGTTTACCACCACCTATGGAGTCATTTAATTTATCAAAACTAAACATCGCTCCACCTAAAATCATTTGTGGAATCACAATAATTGGAATCAAGATGTAGATGGTCACTGCAGAATTAAAACTTGCTGAGATATTTAACCCTAACATATTTGCAAAACAAGATACGGTAAACAACATCCACCAATAATCCCAATACATTCCTGAAATTCCTACTACAGAATTACCAATTAATACGAACAAAAGTGACTGAATTGCAGATAGAGTAAATAATATACCGATTTTGGAAATCAAGTAACTTGACTTACTCAAATTCAAGAATTTCTCACGTTTCAAGATTTTTTGATCACGGAATATTTCTTCTGCAGAAACCGTTAACCCGACAAACAACATCACAATTATACTCATGAAAATGAATGCAGGAATATTTTCGTTGTTGCGGAATATATAATCAGTCCCCGGAATTTCAACGTAACGAATGATATAAGAAAGTACCAATGCTAATAGTGGAGCTTCCAATAAATTGATCCACAAATATTGTTTGTTACTGATTTTAGAAAATAAATCACGTGTAGCAAAAATCTTTGTTTGTTTTAACCAAGAAGGAATATTTAACCCAAATTCTGGAACCTCTTTGATGTCCTCCGAGCGAACATAACTCGAGTTTTTATCGTATAATTGTTTCCATTGTTCTGGAGTAACCTTTCTGTTTTTTGTATAGTTACCATAATCATCGACAATTTTTGCTTCGATGATATTGAAAATAATTTCAGGATTCACGTTACCACAGACCAGACATTGGCCTTGTTCTGCATTTACTTGGTGATCGGCTTGTTTAAAATACACCACTGCTTCTACAGGGTTACCATAGTAAATTTGGTATCCTCCAACGTCTAAGAAAATGATTTTATCAAACATTTTGTAGATGTCTGAAGACGGTTGGTGAATCACCACAAAAATCAATTTTCCTTTTAAAGTCAACTCACGTAATAAATCCATTACATTTTCCGAGTCACGAGAAGAAAGACCAGATGTAGGTTCATCGACAAACAACACCGCAGGTTCACGGATCAACTCTAAACCAATGTTTAGACGTTTACGTTGACCCCCAGAGATTGTTTTTTGAAGTGGGTTACCTACTTTCAAATCTTTTCGTTCAGCTAATCCAAGATTATTCAAGACTTTCATTACCAATTCGGTAATTTCTTCGTCATTTAAATCTTTGAAGCATAATTTTGCATTATAGAAAAGGTTTTCAAATACTGTTAGTTCCTCAATCAACAAATCATCTTGAGGAATATACCCAATTAAACCTTTTACCTTATCTTTTTCTGTATGTATGTTAATCCCATTGATTAGGACTTGTCCTTCTGTAACTGGTTCAATCGCAGAAAGTACGTTCAACAGTGTCGTTTTACCTGCACCAGAAGCCCCCATCAGACCAACTAATTTTCCAGACCCTTCAGAAATATTAATATCTCTTAATCCAGTGGCACCATTAGGAAATTTAAAACTCACATTATCTGCATGAAAGGAAAGTTTTAATCCATCGCCATCTGCCATAAAGTTTGCAACAACATCGGAATAGAACACAGGTTTACCACCTGGAACTTTTACCGTACTACCAGCTGCAAATAAGTACATTCTCATTGGATTTACAGGTAACCCATTTAAGAAAATATCACTTTTACCAGTGTATTTTAAGAAATATAAATCCTCCGAAACCACTTTCAGAATTACAATATTTCCATCTAATTGTGAGGATATGTGTTTACAATCAAAATTCCATTCCTCATCAGAGCTATCGATTACCATGATTTCGGGTACCGATTTCAAATCTTCTGTTTCTTTTACGCAAAAATCAACGATCGCCTGAAATTCTGCCTCTTCGAACTTAAATACCTCCGATACTGTGTGGATAATTGCCATACGTTGTTCCGAAAAAGAACGGTCAGCAGCTATCAACTCCAGCAAACGAACAAGAACAATGACTTTTTGTTTTTGAGTCAGTGTTTTATTAATCTTTTTACAGATACCTAAGGTCTTTACAGAATCCTTTACCGAAGTTAATTTTTGAATTGGATTTCCATCTTCGTCTAATTCGACTGGACCCACAAATTCATCGTACTGAGCAAGGTATTCCCTTACCAATTCTTCACTTAATTGGAACACTAAGAATTCTTCCACGAACTTACGTTCACTTTGAGAAGCACCACCATCTTGCTTTGCAATAATGGCAAATAATTGCATCAGGGCCTTTAATATTTCCTCAGACATTGTAACTAATTTTCAAGTAAAACACTGAATCTAAAAAGATTAGTGATAATACTTATTTTTTGAATAAAATAAAACTCTAAAATACAGCAAATGCTAGATTGTAATCCAACAATCTAGCATTAACAAATAACAATAAATTGTTATTAATCTTCTATAAACTTGAAAGGTACTTCAACGATTTCAGAATATTCTTCTCCTGCTTCTTGCATGTCTTCGTCGTCTTCTTCGTAATGCCATTCTACTGTAATGTTTTTTCCGTCTTCGTGTAATTCTTCTAAACGCATTAGTACGTCTAAAATAATTTTAGAAGATGCTGTATTAAAATAGGTCATTTTAAATACAAAGGTAGATTCAGGATTAGCATCCTCACCATAAGCAGAAATCCATGCAAACACTGGTGCATAAAAAGTACTTACGTCTTCTGGTAATGATTTTCCAGAAAATTCAAATTTACCTGCTGCTTTATCTAATGTGATTGCAGGTGTATCGTCTGTTTTACTTATAATTAATGGTTCCATATTAAGTATCTATTTACAATTTAAAAATTAATTAATCCTCAGAAGCTCCTTTAGTAATTCTTGATTTTAACAAGAAAAATGAACTTGTAGCGTCAATTGGTTCAAAGTGATATTCTAAAGGGTTTCCAGTTTTACGAGCGATATCAATAAATCCTAATCCAGCTCCTCCTTTATCAGAAATCGCTGTTTCACGCATTTTGAATTTATGCAATTCTTTTAATCCATCTTTATCTAAAATATTGATATTATCAATCATTTCTCTTAAAGCAGGAATATTCTCATTTAAAATTCCATTTCCAGATGTAATGAAATATTCTTGGTCATCACTACCAATAATAAAAATACCTGTTTTAGCCAAACCTTCTTCTAAGGTATCAGAAGCTGTAGCCGTATCATCATCTGCATGTTTTGCAATATTTTGCAAGCATTCCACCATTACGTGGTACACTTTTTTCTTAATTTTTCCATCTTCTTCAATTTTTTCCAGATTTTTTTCTGTCATTGAAGTAAATGCTTTGGTGATTTCTTGCGTCACCTCCCCTTCGTAAGCAAGAGTAAGCTTCTTATCAACCATCATTCTGTGGAAATTCACAACGAATTTCATGTAATCAGATTTACTATGTAATTCTGAATTGCTTCTTAACTCTTCCATACGATAAAGTTACTTATTTGTTTATTGTTACTACTAATATACTATATATAATTTTTAAAATCAAAATGTTAGTTATTAAAACTCCATCCCGATAAATAAAACATCATCCATTTGTTTATGTGGTCCTTGCCATTCATCAAAAGCACCTTGTAATGCTACATTAACTTCGGCAATTGACTTATCTTTATTATCCACTAAAATTTGACGAATTCTTTTCGGACCAAATTTCTTTAAATCTTCTGCAGGGAAAGGTCCTCCAAATTGATCTGGGAAACCATCCGAACAAACATATACTCTATCTCCTTTTTGAAGTACTGTTTCAAAATTTGTAAATACTTCTCTACCTCGGTATTGAACACCCCCAATCGGATATTTATCTCCTTTTAATTCTTCTAATTCTTCGTCTGCTTTTTGGTCGTGGCGCACAATATACAAAGGTCTGTGTGCACCAGAGAAACAGAATTCACCCGTTTCTAAATTTAAACGGCACATACCAACATCCATCCCATCACGTTCATTTTCACCACCTTCTTGACCTTGACGTAACGTTTTTACCATGGAACTATGTAATTTATCCAGCATCACGGAAGGAGTTGGAGTTTCATAGGTAATAATTTCATTTAAAATCAACGAACCAATTACCGATAATAAAGCTCCAGGAACACCGTGTCCTGTACAATCCGCTGCGGCAAAATAGATAAAACCTTCTTTTTGAACAATGAAAGGGAAATCTCCAGATACGATGTCTTTAGGACGGAACATCATAAAAGAATTTGGGAAAACATCACTTAATACAATTTCTTTCGGAAGTATTGAATTTTGAATACGTTTTGCATAGTTGATACTATCCTGAACTTTTTGGTTAGCTTCTTTAATTTTATGTTCCGCTTCTTTCGCTTCAGAGATATCATGTAAAATCATTAAGATAGATTCCAATTCGCCATCCTCTCCTGATTCAGGCAATGCATTTACCTCCATGAATAGTTTTACACCATTTAGGTCTATAAACTCCATCTCAGTACTTACGTGGCTATTCTTTTCTTTTACTTCTTCTAAAAATTCTTTCCATTTTTCAACGATACTCGCATCTAAGGAAATCGTGTCAATGTTTGCAGTTAAGAATTCAGAAGATGCAAAACCTGTATATTTCTCAATCGCTGGATTCACATAACTAATTGTTCCAACTAAATCGAAACGTAAAATGATATCTAACGAGTTTTCAGAAAGTGCTTGCATTTTCGCTCTTTCACGTTGTTCTTTTTCGGCTTTTTTTCGTTCCGTAATGTCGCGAATATTGAACAATATACCGTTAATCGATGGATTATCTACTAAGTTACGCCCTGTAGTTTCCACCCATGTTCTACTACCATCCGGTTTCAAATAGGTATATTGAGCAGTATAAACGTTTCCGGGATTGTATTTTAAATCTTCAAATAATTTCTTAACTGTATCTTTTCCTTTTGGGTGTACTCGATCTGTTTCTAACGTACCAACAAGACCTTCTGGCTGATAACCCAAGATATTACGAACAGAAGGACTCGCATATTTTACATTTCCATCTTCATCGTAAATATTGATAATCTCAGAAGCGTTTTCTAGTAACACTTGTGTACGTTCTTGACTTTTATTTACCTCTTCAATTTGAATTTCAAGTTCTTTGTTAGTTCTCTCAATCATTTCTTGATTTTCTTGCATTTGACGTGCATTTTCCATCAATTGTTGACTTTGTTCACTTAATTCAGAACTCATTTTTTGAGATTCGTTCAATAATCGAACTGTTTTTTCGTTTACTTTCACGTTAAAAATCGTACGAGCAACGATATCACTTAATTCTTGAATAAACTTCACTTGTAATGGTGAGAATTTTTCAAAACCAGCATATTCTACTGCACCATAAACAGATTCATTCGTGATCAAAGGAACGATCAAGATACTAGAAGGTTTTCTATCTCCTAACAACCCTGAAGTAACTGTTACGTAATCGTTTGGAATTTCCGTTCTAAAAACTGTGTCTTGTTCAATACAAGCTTGTCCAACTAAACCTTGTCCAAAACGAAATTTAGCATTTAAATATTTTTTCTTGTTGTATGCATAACTTCCAACCATTTCAATGAACACATCTTCTTCGTTATCATCATTTACAATGTAGAAAGCTCCTTGAATTGCACCAATTTTCTTCGTTAAGAAAGCCGTAACTTCTTCACTCAAGAGTACTAGTTCCGTATTTCGACGTAATATTTCACTTACTTCAGCAATCCCAGAAATAATCCAATTACGTTCTTCTTCATTTTTATTGGCTTCCAATAAACTTGTACGCATTTCTAGTAATGCATTCCCTAGAAGATCTTTTTCTCCATTTGGAGTAAATTCAGAATTAAATTCACCTTTCCCAATTTGTTCCGCAAATTGAGCCGTGCGATGAATTGCTTCCGTCTGATTTTCAACTGTTTTGTTTAAATTGGAGATTTTTTGGTAAAAATTAACTCCAACAGTTAAGGAATATATACCTAACATCAATGGCATTAAATCTACAAAATATAAAATAGTATTATCTTGATGTAAAAGACTTAAGCCCTCCACTGAAAAAGGGTGTTTAGATCCTGCTAAAAAACTAATTAATAGAATTAATAGAATTGCTGAACCAATTAAAAAAGATTTTGTAAAATACTTTACTAATACCTTTTGTTTATGTTTATT
>CANCJF010000020.1 GCA_947378245.1 Bacteroidota bacterium | reverse complement strand
AGTGATTTATTACGACTAATAAAATAGAGAAAAATCGTAGTCCATCAAAACCTTTAATATATTTTATCATTCTTAAATTAAAATGGTAACAGTTCACTCAGATTTATTGAATTTTACAAATCAGATGTGATTTTTTATCCAAAAGTAGTAAATATTTTATGCGTTCTAACTATTCTAAGGAGTTTACGGATAGGTTGCAGAAGTTTATTGTCGTATTTTAACCAATCCAAATACCATTCAAAAAGGAATTAAATAAAAATATTTGTAAGATAATATTTAATAAATAAAATCCAGACCATAAAAGGGTTAAGTATTTTTTATTAGAAAGAAGCATATAGATTAAGCTATACATAATAATGATTCCAAAATAGATTTGCGTTTTCACACTTGGTAATACGAAACGATCCAAGTTGTGTAAATATCCTGAAGCATGAAACAATAACCAAGTGAAAATAGAAATGAATGAGAATACTATTAGTTGATTTTTTATCAGTCGATTTCGTTTAAGTAAAACGATTAAAAAAACCATAAAGAAAGGTGTAGAGAACACATACCTATTCAAACTTATCAAGCTTGTCCCCCCGTTAGCATCTTCTCCTGAATATAATACGGTTATTAGAGTAACCAAACCTAAATATGAAATTGAAAATAAGTAATTTGACGAGATGTTTTTATGTTTATTTTTAATTTTTTTGATGAGAAAAACGAAAGAGAGAAAGATCCCGAGTATGCCGATTAAAAAAGCTAAGCCATCCAACCAAATAAGTCGTGCCTCATCCCAAGTAGTGAAATATAGAGTTGGTAATTTCATAATTCTATTCCATGCCTTCTGCGCTTTAAAAATTGTGAAAAATTCTCCTGTATAGAGATATTGAATGTATTGTGCTAGAAGTGTTGCTATGATCGCTGTTAGTATTAATAGGCAAGTTTCTTTTACAATTTTTCGGTTGTTAGCACTTCCAGATTTTAAATTGTAAAGTTTAGAAAATAAGATTATTGGAATAAAAATAAGAGAGGCAGAACGAGTTAAACAGGCTAGAAAGATTCCTAGAATTACTAACCAGTGGTTTCTTTTCAATCCGTATATGATGAAAGAGCCTGCCAAAAAGAAGAGTGATTCAGTATAGGGTACATAGCAAAAAAATAAACTAGGAATAGATAATAGTAATAGTAATTTTTTCCCGTCTAAATTATAGGTTTTAAATAGAATAAACATTCCTAAGTAAAAGCACAAGAGGTTAATAATACTAATACCAATTGGTGATAAATGGGTTAATTTCCAAAAAAGAGGAAACAGTGGAAAAAATGCGACGTTTGATTGCTTGTTTTCAATAAATGAGTAACCATCTTTTATGATGGACTTGTACCACCCAACGTCCCATTGTGAGATGCTTTCATTTGTTGGAAAACCTTTAATAAAGCCAAAAAATGAAAAAATGAGATAGATGATAATAAAAATTGAAAAATGGATTCCAACAAGTTTTAAATAATTTGTAAATCTATTTTTCATTATTAATTAAATTTTTCTCTTAGTAAAATTCATTTCAAAAATAGTAATAGTTAACTAAATGAGAAACACGACAGTTTGAGTGTTATCAAACTATCAGTCTAATCAAATTCGAATCGTCAGTCTGCACGAAGTCGCAGATTAGGTGTCATCATTACCAAAATCAATACTTTATAACGAACAATTGCACCTATAATCGGTATACTCCATCCGATGAACAAGGTGAGTATTATTCCAAATGAGAACATTATAAATAGATATACGCGTTGTTGTTGTGTGGTGTGTCTGAAATTGATGATTGAAAGGATAATTAACCCAATAAAGCAAAAGTTTTCGAGTGCAGCAATCCTTTCTGTCCAAGAATGTGCATTAAATAACGATGGTCGGAAATAAACATTGTAAAAAGCTGACGGAATAGTAGAAATTAACTGCATAATTGATCCATCTAATGGAAGAATGTCAAACTTACTTCCTGCATGCATTTCATTTGCAACCAATATCAAATCTTTTTGCTTGAATTGTAAATTTGCTATAAAATCTATCGAAGGAAGAGTGAAAAGGATGGCTAAATATCCAATAAAAATGACTAGTGAAAACCAAAACCAAAATTTCGTTTTCCAAACAGTAAATAATCCAAAGCATACAAGTCCAGGGAACAGAGCTAAAAGTACATACACTTTCAGAATCAGTAGTAAATATCCCGAAAGCAGAATTGGTAGTATATAGAACCATTTCTTACGTTTTACTATTAGGTATGTAGTTAAAAGTAAAACGATCATTAAAAAAACAATTATCGTTTCTTTTAGGGGTCCTGAGGAAAAAAATAGGACAGAAGGGGTGAGAAACAAACTTATTAAAACGAATTTCGAAGGACGAGAAAATTGGAGTATGAAATTGTAAAATAGTAAGCTTCCCAAATAAGAAATAAAAGCAAAAAATAAGAGGTGAATAGGATAGTATGCACGTGAGAATAAATTAATAAATGCATGAATTTTGATTAATACATGATTGTCACCAATGGTTCCGATTTCGGTTTGTCGCAGCCAATATTTGGTGTGTATTAACGCTTCGTTCATCGTAGGAGTGTCGATTTTCATCCCAAAAAGAAATTTCAAATAATCGGCACAAGATTCCGAATAGACGTGATTATAGATCACTTTTGCATCATCAAAATGCTTGAAAATATCTGCAGTTTCTCGATTTGGATAATAAGTGGTATATACCCAATATAAACTGAAAGCACCCAAAATTTTCACTGTAAACAAGCCTATATTCTTCCAATAAGATATGCTTGGAAAACGTAAAAAAGCAACCCGTTTTATGAGTACCCAAAATAATAATAAATAGCCTATAAAAAGCACCCAATCAACCGTAAAACTTGAAGTCTCCTTTTTCAAATGCATATACGTACCTTCAACACCTGCTTTTCCAACACCTACTCTTATCATTCTGGTTCTTGAGCCTGTCAAAGGATCGTTTCTCAATTCAAATCTTTTTTCAGTAGGGTTGACCATTAAGTTACTTAAATGGGGTACAAAGTGATTGTTCATTTGTTTTGTTCCGTAAAATACGTCGTGGTCACGAGCTTTTAGTTCACTATCCGTTAGATTGTTGTAGGAATAAATGTTTGTAAAGTCGAGCGTACCTCCATCTGGTCGACAAGCACCCATTGAATATTTATTGTGGATAAATGAATTATTGTAAATACGATCGTTCTCAGCACGTTGGTTGACTACCATTGCTACAAAACAGTTCCATACAACATTGTGGTGTACCAAAAAGTTCTTGTGATTGTTGTCGAGGTAAATTCCACCACCAAAATGAGGAGCAAAATTATCGTGTACCCAATTGTAAGCTATTTCTGTTCCTTTCCCATCCGTGTCGTAGGTGTAGGTCAAACCTAAATCATCATTTAAAATTCCTCCTTCAGAAATTTCGTTATGAAGAATTTTACTACGAGTAAGTTTACGGTGAACAAGTATACTTCGAGCAGCTTTGGTTAACGTACAATGAGCGACACGGTGATTATTTCCAGTAATGTTTAACGGAGCACAATCAATTCCCATCCAATCGCAATCGTTTACATAACAATTTTTGATCAAGTGATTATTCCCCCAAACGGTCAAGCCATCCCCCCAACTATGTTCGATGATGGAATTCATAAGCACATTATTCGAACCTGAAATTTGGACTCCTTTACCTGACCAATTGTTGGGATTGTTATAATCTTTTCCATCAAGGATTCCACCAAAACGATCAAAGCCAGAAACAAACGTGAAGAAAGGGGTGGGGTAACTGATGTTTAAATCATTCAACACACAATGAGAGCTTGAGTCAATCTTTATATTTCCCCCAAAAATAGAAATGTTGCGAATATGAATGTATTGTTGATTTCGAATGACAAGAGCATATTCGTTTGTTCGAATTTCTAGTTTAGTTTGAGAAAAGGACTTTTGTTTTGCAAAATAATATAAATATTCACCATCGTGAAACCATTCCCCAGGAGCATCTAACAAAGCTAAATTTCCAGTAACAAATCCTTTTCCCTTCCCTAAATAAGCTTTAGAATGTTCTTTTTTCCAATAAAATGCATTATTTTGAATTGCATATTTGTTACCTGATATAGGAGTCATTTCCCCGTTCAACGCAACCAAACCACGACCGCATATCCCCACCAAACGACAACCTGTTAAAGGTCCAAATTTCTCAATGCCTTTTATGTATGCAATTTTGGATGAGGTAGTGAAAAGATTTGCCCAACGCTTTGTGCTTAAATCACCTTCGATAATGTTTGGATAACATGCTTGCATGCTTGGTTTTCCATTTTCAAATAACTGAAGAACCTTTCCGAAAATTTTAGTTTTAACAATTTTTTTAGAATGACGAAT
Source organism: Bacteroidota bacterium (assembly GCA_947378245.1). Taxonomy (GTDB): domain Bacteria; phylum Bacteroidota; class Bacteroidia; order Flavobacteriales_D; family Crocinitomicaceae; genus CANHVK01. The sequence continues at coordinate 23,339 of CANCJF010000020.1, read as the reverse complement.
CCAACTATTTTTGAGAATATTAGGATTTAAAATCACTTGTTCATTCCGGTAACCGGATAGTAAAATTGGATGATTTTTATTTCCAGATTGATGAAATTGAACCACCTCACGATACGTCCCTCCACGCACAAAACAACGATCGCCAACTTTAAGTTGATCTACAGCAAATTGTATCGTGCGATAAGGTGTGTTTTTACTACCATCGTTCGAGTTTTTTCCAGTTGTCGACACATAGATTGTTCTCGTATGACCAGACAAGGCCACAAACAGAAAAAAAAGAACAACTATACGAAGCATTTATTAAATTTGTAAGTGAAACAAAAGTAGCAAAATCAATCTAACCCCAACTTCACTTGAGTCAAATTATACAATTGCAACTTCGACCGGAAGAAGCAGCTTCTGAAAGGATGTTAATCGATAAACTTAGTACACATTTAGGTGCTCCAAGTGATTCATTTACTTTCTTTTGGAGAAAACGATCCATAGATGCCCGCAAACGTGATATTAAAGTCAATGCTTCGCTTGAAGTGTTTATGCACGACGAAGTAATTCCTTCCCAAGAAATTCATTTTCCTTCCCAAAACGTAGCTGAAAAACAAGAAATTCACATTGTTGGAGCTGGACCAGCTGGTTTATATGCAGCCTTGAAAGCAATCGAGTTAGGATTTAAACCGATTATTTTTGAACGTGGAAAAGATGTAAAAGCGCGTCGAAGAGATTTAGCAAAATTGAACAAAGAACAAATTGTCAACCCAGAATCGAATTATTGTTTTGGCGAAGGAGGAGCTGGTACGTATTCTGATGGTAAATTGTATACCCGTTCTAAAAAACGTGGAGATGTCCAACAAGCGATGGAATGGTTGGTTTACTTTGGAGCGGATAAAGATATTTTAGTGGATGCTCATCCACATATTGGAACAAATAAACTTCCGAAGTTAATTGAAAACATTCGTGAATTTATCAAGTCTTGCGGTGGAGAAGTACATTTTGAATCTAAGTTGACTGATATTCACATTGAAAACAAAAAGATTGTAGGGTTAACCATCAATGAAACACAAGAAATAAAGGCAGAATATGTTATTTTAGCGACTGGTCATTCTGCTCGAGATATCTTCTATTTGTTACATAAAAGAGGAGTCAAAATCCAAGCAAAACCTTTTGCCTTAGGAGTTCGTATCGAGCATACACAAGACTTAATTGACAAAATCCAATACCATGGACGACTCAACGATGATTTCATTCCACCTGCTTCATATTCGTTAGTAACCCAGGTTGATGGGAGAGGAGTATATTCGTTTTGTATGTGTCCTGGAGGAATTGTTGCGCCGTGTGCAACGGAACAAGAAGAAGTTGTTACGAATGGTTGGTCGCCATCCAAACGCAACAATCCTTATTCTAATTCAGGGATAGTAGTAAGTATTTCTCCAGATGACTTCCCAGGAAAAGAAAACGATCCTTTTGTGTGTTTGGACTTTCAAAAATCGGTTGAAAAAGCATGTTGGGAAGCTGCAGGAAAAACACAACGTATCCCTGCGCAGTGCATGAAAGATTTTGTAGATAATAAAGTAACCAAAGAATTCCCAAGATCATCTTATCAGCCAGGAATTGTGTCCGTGAATTTGCATCAAGTTCTTCCAAAATTTGTGGCCAAACGTTTGCAACAAGCATTTATGGATTTTGGTCGTAAAATGCCAGGATATCTAACGAACGATGCAGTTCTCCATGCTCCAGAATCACGCACGAGTTCGCCTGTACAAATTCCACGCGACAAAGAAACGATGATGCACCCAGAAGTATTTGGTTTGTATCCATGTGCAGAAGGCGCAGGTTATGCTGGAGGGATAATTTCTGCTGCGATTGATGGAATGCAGTGTGTAAGCGCGATAAATAGAGTGATGGGAGACGGAAGTGACGAGTGACGATTTTACCGATAAAAAGCTCCTAAAATAATCGCCCCAGCGGTTGCTACATTCAACGATTCAGCTTCTCCGAAACGAGGTATGGTGATAGCATACTGAATCTTCCCTTTAATTTCTTCTGAAATACCATTTCCTTCATTACCTAACAAGATAATGCCCTTACGTTCATAGTGTTTCGTAAATATATTTTCACCGTCTAGTAAAGCACCGTAAACTGGCAATTCAGTAGTAGAAAGAAATTCGCTTAAGTCTAAGTAATGAACGTTCACTCTGAAGATTGCGCCCATCGTAGCTTGAAGGACCTTTGGATTGTAGCAATCTACTGTGTTCTTGGAACAAACTACATCCTTAATTCCGAACCAATCTGCTAAACGTAAAATTGTTCCCATATTCCCTGGATCTTGAACTCCATCCAAACATAAAATGAGCGAGGAAGAAATAGAAGGTAAGGTTGGAATTTTACAAACTGCTAGAGCTTTATTGGGCGTTGTTAGTGTCGAAATTTCCTTGAGTTCTTTTGAACTAATTTCTTCGATAGCAATTGATGAATCAAGGATAGTTGTTTCAAAATCAGAAGTTGCGTAAATGTTTTCAATCAATTCTGGAATCCATAGCATTGCTTCGTTAACCATTTTTTCTCCTTCAATGATAAATCGATTGTTTTCAATGCGTTGCTTTTTTTGGGATAGCGCGTTAATAAAACGAATTCTGTTCTTTGAAATCATCTGTTTTTGTTATTTTTGTTATTCAATTTGCTGTCCTTGAACAAAGCCAAACTTACATATTATCTTCCTTTTTACCTACTTTTTCTCTTGGCTTCCTGCAGTCAGTCAAAATATTTATCTAAAAATGAATATTTACTGACTAAAAATGAAGTAATCATTCAAGGAAACGGAGTAAAAACCCAAGAAGTTGAACGTATTATTAAACAAAAACCAAATCACAAAATAATAGGTATTCCGTTCTCTTTGATGTTATTCAATCAAATTGATTCGTCTAAAATTATATGTGAAGCACAAGAACACCTTAACAAATTACACAAAATCAATCACGAAAAAATAGCCAAACAACAGCGAATCAATAACAAACGCATACAAAAAGCAATACGAAAAGGTAAAACAGATTATAAAGAACGATTGGTTGATCTAAGAGATACGATTAGTCCTAGAAAAACACTAAAGGAATGGTTGAAATTTAAATTGGGCGAGCCACCTAGTATTTTAGACTCGCTTTACTTTAATAAGTCCATCGAACAAACTACTTTTTACTTACGTAAAAAAGGATATTATAACGCTAAAGTGCGAGGAGAATTGATTTATAATAGTCGCTCAAAAAAAGTGAAAGCGATGTATTTTATCGAAACAGGAAAAGTGTTTTTAATCGACACTTTTGCGCTCGATTGTGACAATAAAGAGATCGTTCGTATCATCGATAATTACCCCGAAAAACAAAATTTTTCAAGTCAAGTCTTTGATTCGGATAAATTGGAATCATACCGTGAAAATTTGAGTCAATACATAAAAAATCAAGGGATGTATGGTTTCGGGACTAACAACATTACCTTCATTGCTGATACAATTAATTTAAAAGACAAGGTAAATGTAACATTACAAATATCCGATCGTGTTATCAAAAATGCGGGTAGCGATTCGTTAGTAACTGCACCACATCGTTATACCTACATCAACAAAGTTTTTTTTCATATTGTAGATACAGCATTTGTGTCTTATCGTTTTTCTAATAATTTAAGAGATAAGGGGTTGTCATTAGAGTATAATAACTTTTTGCGCACCATGGATACCCTATATTTCACGAATGACGAAGTGATCCAAGGTATCAAAACGAATAATATGGATTCATTGACAAAAAAACGTTCTATTATTCTAACCTATAATGGTGGTTTTTCTATTTATCCAGACTTACTTGAAATCAAAAACGTGACTGAAAATACGCGCTTATTTAATGAAAACTTAGTAGTGAAAACACAACGAAATTTAATTGAATTAGGTTTGTTTAACCTAGTAAAACCGGAAATTGTAGAAATCGAAGGGACCGACCATGTGGAAATTCATTATTATTTAATCTTAAAAAAGAAAAATCAATTCTCGGCACCAATAAAACTCACCACTTCTGGAACATTTTTTGGAGCGACGTTTTCACCCTCGTTTACCAATGTTAATTTACTAAAACGTGCAGAAAAAATTACGCTAAATATTTCTGGTGGCTTACAAGCGATGCCTAACTTAAAATACCAATCTACAAGTACTTCTTCCAATACAAATGCAATCGGTAACTTTAAAGAATCTTCCCGTTTTTGGACATTTCAAATAATACCTTCATTAAAAGTTGAAATTCCATATTTTTTGGGTTTGCGGAATGCTATTTCAAAGCAAAATCGACCTAAAACAACGATGTCAGCTTCTTATATGTACCAAATTCGTGATGTATTCACTAAACAATCCTTGAATGCGAATGTTCTCTTCTCGATTTCTACAGGAGATAATTCAGAATTTTCTTTTGGTTTTCCAGGTTTATCTTCGATTAACTTAACCAATTTTACACAAATTTCTAGTAGTTTTATTGACAGTATTCACAAACGCAATGACTTATATACGTTGAATCAATATACGAGTCAAATCAATTGGTCCGATTTCAAATTTGTCTTTCAAGTAAATAACAAAAAATTATTGAATGGGCTTTATTCATTTAAATCTTCTTTTGACCTAGCAGGAAATTTACTTTCTATTTTTGGACGATTTGAACAAGCAAATCTATTAAAACAAAGAACTATACTAGGAATTCCTTATTCTCAATTTACACGTTTGGATAACGAATTTATCTATGCTCATAATTTTACGAAATTCACCTCTTTCAATTTCCGAGCACTCGCTGGAGGGGGATTACCTTATGGGAATTCGTTGTATTCCATGCCATTTGACTTTAGTTTTATTGGAGGTGGAGCGAATGATATTCGTGGTTGGAGATATGGATCATTGACACCTGGTACTTATAATTCATACTTGGTAAGTAAGATTAACAAACCACAAATTGGAGATGTTCGTATCAATATATCAGGAGAAATACGTTTTAAAATGACAACTAAACTTCGTGGTGCCTTGTTCGTTGATGCCGGAAACATTTGGACAGTGAAATACGATTCATTACGACCAGGAAGTCAATTTACCAAAGATTGGCACAAAGAATTAGCGGTATCTTCAGGATTTGGTGTGCGTTATGATTTGGATTTTGTTGTTATACGTTTAGATGTAGGTTTAAAACTTCGTAATCCTGCTCTTCAGGAAGGACACCGTTGGTTTTTTCAACCGAAAGACGAACAAGTGTATAAAATCATTTCAGAACATCCAAATGATTATTCTAGTCCTTTCTTACCAAGATCAATATCAGAATTTATTAATGCAATAAGGCTTGGTATTGGATACCCGTTTTAAAACCTCCTTTTCGATACATTAAAATCAACCTTTTCACCTATTCCTGGGATCTCCAAATTATCAGTAAATTGCCAGTGAATGATTCGAGAGTCATTAAGTGCTTTCGGATCTTGATCGTAGGAAGCGATCCAAAACTGATAATCTTTAAACTCATTTTTGAACTTCTTTTTGTAAAAAGTATAAGAGGTATAAATAATTGGTCTAAAGCCAGAGTTTTTCTCTACATATTCTAACCAATCGTACATATTGTTAATTAAGATTTCATCCGTTTCAGCTTCTTGTTCTACATCTAGTACTGGTGGTAAATCAATTTCCCGATGTTTCCATGTAGCTAAAAAATGTTTCGCTTGAGGAATAGAATAAGAAGTTGAATTTAAAAAGTGGTAGGCGCCATTTCGTATACCTAATTCATTAAGTTGTTTACGGTTGGATTCCCATTCTCTGTCGATGTGTGTACTTCCTTCGGTTGCTTTACAATACACAAAATCAATCAATGTGTCAAAAGGAGTAGTATTAACAATCTTATCCCAAGCAATTTCTCCTTGATGGTGTGATACATCCATACCCGAACTTTTAAATCCTTTTGGAAGATTTACCAGCATGGTTTTTATTTTCTCTTCAGCGTTTTTTTCTTCTACTTGGGTGTATAATACTATTCCTATCAATACTAATAAAATAGCACCAATGATGATGTATAAAGTAGTATTGGATTTCTTTTTCTTTTTAGAAAATGAACGTTTTGCAGGTGTACGTTTTACGGTTGGAGTTTTACGTTTTACCGCATTCATTGGATTGGAAGTAGATTTAGCCACTATTTCACTTATTGTTTTGTCGCGAATCGGTCAGAGACCACAAGGTCTTTCGTACCATGTGTCCATGAATAAAACCCTTCCCCTGATTTTACGCCTAACTTGCCTGCAGTTACCATATTCACTAATAACGGACATGGTGCATATTTTGGGTTTCCAAAACCATCCTGTAGTACACGAAGGATAGATAAACACACATCTAAACCTATAAAATCAGCTAATTGTAAAGGACCCATTGGATGCGCCATTCCTAATTTCATCACGGTGTCGATTTCTGAAACACCAGCAACACCTTCGTAAAGTGAGTTAATTGCTTCATTGATCATTGGCATTAAAATTCGATTGGCAATAAAACCAGGATAGTCGTTTACTTCTACAGGAACTTTTTGAAGTTGTTTGGATAAATCTACAATCGTTTTAGTAACCTCGTCTGAAGTAGAATAACCTCGAATAATCTCCACTAATTTCATTAATGGAACAGGGTTCATAAAATGCATTCCGATTACTTTATCTGGTCGAGTTGTAACCGATGCAATTTTAGTAATGGAGATAGAGGATGTATTACTTGCTAAAACAGTCTCAGGAGATGTGAATTTATCTAAATCGCGGAATATATTTAATTTTAATTCGATGTTTTCTGTAGCTGCTTCTACAACTAAATCCACATTTTTTACCCCTTCTTCTAAAATAGTGAATGTTTTAATATTGGAAAGAGTAGAAAGTTTTTGTTGTTCTGAAATAGCCTCTTTGGCTAACTGACGATCTAGATTTTTTGTAATAGTGGCAATTCCTTTTTGAAGAGAAACCTCTGAAATATCTATTAGATTTACATTAAATCCTTGTAAGGCAAATGTATGAGCTATACCATTTCCCATAGTTCCAGATCCTATTACAGCAATATTTTTCATCTTGTAGAATAAATGAGAAAAGGAATTATTACTAATTCCTTCTCCATGTTATTAATATAAAATTATTTTTTCTTTAGTCTTTCTTGTTGTGCTTTTTGCATTTGCTCTAAGCGTTCTTGAAAACCTGATTTTTTCTTTGGACTTGCTGAAGCAGCCATTTTCTTTGCATTCATTTTTTGTTTCAATTTGTCTTCGTCGACAAAGAATTGTTTGATCGCTAACATGATGATAATTGAAATCAAGGTAGAAATAAAGTAGTAATAACTCAAACCTGAAGAATAGTTATTAAAGAAGAAAATCATCATGAAAGGGAAGATGTACATAATCACTTTCATGTTTGGCATACCTGGTTGTTGTGGTTGCGTTACATTACTACTGTTGATATACGTATATACTAAGGTAGTTACAGACATCAATAAAGTAAATAAGGAAACGTGATTACCATACAAAGGTAAATAGGTAGAGAAATCATAAATGGAATCATAAGACGATAAATCCTCCGCCCATAAGAAAGGTTTTTGGCGTAATTCAAATGCTGCAGGGAAGAAACGGAAGATTGCTAATAAAATTGGCATTTGTATCAACATCGGAATACAACCAGCAAGGGGAGAGGCGCCGCTTTCTCTATAAAGTGCCATCATATCCATTTGCTTTTTCATGGCATCCTCTTTGTTTGGATATTTTGCATTTAACGCATCAATTTCTGGTTTTAGAATCTTCATTTTTGCTGAAGAAACATACATTTTCCATTGAATAGGTGTTAAAAATAATTTTAAGATAATTGTAATCAATAAGATAACGATTCCTAAGCCAATTCCCCATCCTGCAAAAGTATTGAACATCGGTTGGATTGCATAAATATTAATCCAACGGAACAATCCCCATCCATAGTTGATGATGTCTTCATAGTTTGAATCGTATGATTTCAATATTTCGTAGTCGTTTGGACCAAAATACCAGTTCATACGCGCCGTACCGTTACTTGTATTTGTCAAAGCAAGGTTTAAAGCAGCTGTATATTTTTTGATGTTTGTGTGGTAGTTTGGGTGTCCTTCTTTGAAGTTTGTAATTTTAACTTCTGAATTTTCTTTACTAAATCCAGAGATAGGTTTTAAGATACTTGAGAAATAACTTTGTTTAAAAGCAACCCACTCGATGTCTTGCTCCATTTTCTCTTCGTCGTCCGAAACCTCAGACAGGTAATCATATTCTTCTCCTTTATATTTAAAACAAACCGTAGACACACGACGTTGTTCGCTCAATAAACGTTCTGTTTTAGCTAAAGACGAAGTCCAGTCTAACATCACTGAATTTGCTGAAATTTCACTTCCTTTGAATCCATTAAAACGCACTTCAAAATCTAAATCAAAGTGATTTGGGAGTAATGTATAGATGAATTGAATTGTTTTTCCTTCTTCCGGAGAAGTCTCTAATACGATACTTTTCTTTGTTTTAGAAACAATATCAAAATGTTCATTTTCAGTAGAGTATTCTTTTCCGTTAAGTTTAAATTTCAAACTGTTTTTAGAATCTTTTTCTTTAAAAAGTGCTAGCGAATTCTTTTTATCTTTCGATACATATTTTTGGAAGTATGACTTAAATTCTTTCAAATTAACTTGAGATACATTTCCACCCTTTGTATGTATATCTACCTTTAATTTATTGCTTTCTAATGAAATAATTTCATCTTCAATAATGGGAGTAGAAACAATTTTTTTTCCTGCTTTTTGTGCAATAACAGTTTTTTGTTTTTCTGCTTTTTGTTGATCAGCTTGTTTCTCAGCAGCTACTTGTTCGCGTGCTAACTCTTTTTTGTGTTGTGCTTCTTTTGCTTTTAATTCAGCTTCTGATGGTTTGTTTAAATACATAAACGCAACGATCAATACGCCTAATAAACTAAATCCAATGACTTGATTTTTATCCATGTTCTTATTTTTTGTTTTCTAAAGCAGCTTTAATAAACGCTACAAAAAGTGGGTGAGGTTTTGCAACCGTACTTTTATATTCTGGGTGAAATTGTGCACCTACAAACCAAGGGTGACCAGGAATTTCAACAATTTCAACCAATCCTGTTTCTGGGTTTTTACCAGTTGCTATCATTCCTTTATCTTCGAAAGTAGGTAAGTATTTGTTATTGAATTCATAACGGTGTCTATGACGCTCAGAAATTTTTTCAGTGTTGTAGGCTATAGCAGAGTATGAATCAGGTTTTAACTCACATTTGTAAGCGCCTAAACGCATCGTTCCACCTTTATCTGAAATTGTTTTTTGCTCTTCCATCATATCAATTACTGGATCTTTTGTATCCTCAGCAATCTCAGTTGTATTCGCGTCTTTCAATCCAATTACGTTACGAGCAAATTCAATGACTGCGCATTGCATTCCTAAACAAATTCCAAAGAATGGAATCTTATTTTCACGAGCATAACGTACAGCATCTATTTTACCTGATATTCCACGTGAACCAAAACCTGGAGCAACTAAAATTCCATCTAATCCTCCTAATTCTTTATCAATGTTTTCTTTCGATAATTTCTCTGAATGAATCCATTTTACATTCACACGACACTCGTTAGAAACACCAGCATGAATGAATCCTTCACTGATGGATTTATATGAATCTTTTAATTCCACATATTTTCCAACTAAACCGATATTTACTTCATGTTTAGGATTTTTCAAGGTATGCAAGAATTCTTTCCAAGCATCTAAGTTTGGTGTAGTTTTAGAAGAAAGTTGTAATTTTTCTAAAACTACTTTATCTAATTCCTCTTGTTGCATCAATAATGGAACATCATAAATTGTCTCGGCATCGCGTGATTCAATTACAGCATTCACACTAACATTACAAAATTTAGCAATTTTTTGGCGTAAATTTAAATCTAATGGATGTTCGGTACGACAACATAAGATGTCTGGTTGAACACCTAATTCTAATAGTTGTTTTACAGAGTGTTGTGTCGGTTTTGTTTTCAACTCACCAGCAGCAGCTAAGTATGGTATCAATGTTAAATGAACGACCAAACAATCGTTTTCGTGTTCCCATAACATTTGACGTACAGCTTCCACATAAGGCAGCGATTCAATATCGCCAACTGTACCACCGATTTCAGTTATAACGATGTCAAAAGTTCCTTTTTTTCCTAGAATTTGAATTCGTTCTTTGATTTCGTCAGTAATATGAGGAATCACTTGAACCGTTTTCCCTAAAAATTCTCCTTTTCTTTCTTTCTCAATCACCGATTGGTAGATTCTACCAGTAGTTACGTTGTTTGCTTGAGAAGTTGGAACATTTAAAAAACGTTCGTAATGTCCTAAGTCCAAGTCTGTTTCAGCACCATCGTTAGTAACAAAACACTCTCCATGTTCGTACGGATTCAATGTTCCCGGATCAATATTAATGTATGGATCTAATTTTTGAATGGTGGTTGAATATCCACGTGCTTGAAGTAATTTCGCTAAAGACGCTGCAATAATTCCTTTCCCTAGAGAAGAAGTAACCCCCCCAGTTACAAAGATGTATTTTGTTGAATTTGACATGTTAAAAATTTTGTAACTACGGGGAACAAAGTTAATACATTCAAAGGAAGGAGCACGGGAAAGTGGGAATATTTTTGAACAAGTTGTTAAAAGACATAAAAAGCCCGTTAAGGCATCAAATCCTTCAGTTTAAAACTTGTTTTTCCAACATGAATTTTAGCTTTATCAACTTCTGAATTCAATCGATCTAATACAATCTTTGCTGTCTGTTGGTCAAGATATTCGCCTGCAAGAATGTTTAATTCCTGACGCATTTTCTTTAAAATGAATGCAGTACGGTAAGCACTTAAAATATCATTTTTAGTAAAGTTGTATTTTTCCATGGATGATAGAATACTAGGATTACTAATCTCTAAATTACTTGCAACTGGATCTGTAAATGAATTGATCTCGAAGGTAATGTTGTTTTTAGTTTGGATTATCAACTCAGTCTTTCTTAAGCGTACAAAAGATGTGTCCATGCGTGACTCACGACGTGCTTCTGGTGTACTTCCTGGATAAGATGATAATTCACCGACCTTGGGAGATTTAATTGTTTTAAAACCATTCCACATTCCAACACCTCCACCTCGCGCTTTTACATATATCGGTAGTTTTTTGTTTAATATCGATTCAAAAAGTTGTTTAACAGCTACACTATCTTCTTTGTTTATTAACTGTTTGTTTAATAAATATTTATCTGATTCAAATGCATCTTCTAAGCGAATTTGTAATCGTGCGTCGTAAGCTGGTTCAGCATCAGTCATATGTATGTGTAACATCACTTCATCTGCTTGTTTAGATAGACATGAGTAAGGAATTGCTAATAAACGTACTTCAAAGGTATCGGACACTTCACTTTCTGGAAATTGAAATTCTTGAGTTAACATATCAAATGTTGAAGAGTCACTAAAGGTATATAATCCGTTTTTATAGGTGTATTTTGCCCAACGCGTTCCCATTAAACGGTTATATTCATTCAATTTAAGATAGTATTCTGCTAAAATTTTTTGAGCATTTTCCTTTTCGTATTTTAAACTTTTGATATTCCCAACATAAGTTTTATATTTTTCATTTTCTCTGATTAGTTCTTCTTGAATGATTGATCGCTTATCTTTTTGAGAATCTGTTTTTGGTTTAATTTCAGCTGACTTTTTGGGGTCTATTTGTTCGATTGGATTTGCTAATCTCGATTTTTTTAATTCTTTTTTTCCTTTGTGGGACATTTTATTTTTAGTGATAATGGTTGTATGTCCAAAATCGGAGTATTCTAATTCTAGTTTTTTAATATCTTTTGCACTTTCTAATTTTTTCTTTTCATAATGGCTGATCCAGTAATCAAAACCGCGTTTACCTGAAATCATATCATTTAATTTCTTAATCTTCACAAATTCTAGTTCATTAATTACACTCTGAAAGGTAGAACCGTCTGAAAAACTTGAATCTGGGGATAAGAAACGGGTGCTTCCAGATCCAAATAAATGGTAAGAAAGTCCATCTTTTTCAATGACAACCGTTGTTTGTTTTTTGGAGTTGTAGCCCCAAACATCAAAATGTAAATTAGTTATTTTGCTATTTCCAACAGTTCGAAGATAGTTTGTCGTAAAACGTTTAGGTTCGATCACATTTTCACCTTTTTCTCCCACAAACATTTCTAATTGATAAGGAAATAAACCTACCGCTTTCGGCAAACCTTTATTCCAACGACCTTGTTCGTCTCGCTCTCGTTCGTCTAATAATCCAGTTGTGTTGCTACCGTCACCTGCCGCTACTAATATGTTAGTGAAATATTCAGATTCTCCCCCTAAAGCTTTGTAGATGAAATAAGTTCTATTTTCAACGTATTTATTGACGGCGTAGTTAATAGCATCCAACGCATTTAATTGATCACTTTTAGTTAAGAAATAAAAAGAGCTCATCATTTCGCGTTTTTCCTCTAAACTCAACACTGGATCAAGTACGTTGTAGATTTTTTTGTGTGGATATTCATTTCCTTTGTTGTTCTCTTTGACAGCGGATCGAGGTAATTTCTTCAAAAGTAACTCTTCGAAATTTTGTAATTTACCTTGATAGATTGAAATTTCCTCTTCATTGTCAAAACGTTTGGCTAACAAAATTTTATTCAATTCCATCAATGCCATTTTGTTCGCCGCTTCTGCAATTAGTCCTTTTGGAGACTTCGCAATTTCAGAAGAACGAATGAAAAGTAAATTTGGATTATTGATGATGATAGACTCGATTGAATCGTAATTTAAATCGCCGCTCGCAAAACTGATTTGTGGACCTTTGTATTCGATGTAGCGACCAATATTTTTTTCTAAAATTGGACTTTTACGTACAATGTGAAAGAAATATGCTTTTTCCTCAGCAGTTAATTTGCTAGTTTCTTGAGAATAAGCACGGACAACAGAAGAGAGCAGAAAAAATACAAGGAGAATACGGGTCATAATTTGCTATTTAAATAGATAACTAGCAAATGTATTTATTATAGTAGGGGATATCTCGTGGAACTCAATTAGATTTAAACATTGAATTCTGAATAATCTTAGAAACTTCTATAAATTGTTTTTATCGTTCAACTGCAAAATTAATCTCCTCATTTAGTCATGTAAACTGCGATATTCATTTCTTGTTTGCTTAAAAAACGTCTAGTTTATAGTCGTTTCCTTATCGACACTTAGAGATTAAGACAGGCTGTTTTTTGATGCGAACGCGTGGAAAAAGTGATTCTACGTATTTTTTGCGTTTTTTAGAAATACTCACATAACTATACGTATCGTAAATGTCTATCATTCCTAATTCTTCTTTTTGAATTTCAGTTTCTTGTAAGAAAAAACCGACAACATCCAATTTTCGTATTTTATGTTTTCTACCCGCGGATAAATAATAAGTAATCCACTCTGATTCATTAAATATCCCAATCGTTGCTGGTGCTTTTAGCATGTCGATTGAAAATGTATTCACATAAGGTGGAAGAGGTTCTTCCTCAGATTGAATTAAATACACATTTCCATCTTTTTTCATGCGTGCTGTACGGCCATTTCTGTGCGTAAAATCTTGAATAGTATGCGGATATTGATAATGAAAAACAGCCTCTATTTCTGGAATGTCGATACCTCTAGCAGCTAAGTCAGTACAAACTAAACAATTTGCAGAGCCATTTCGGAATTTAACCAACGCACGTTCGCGGTCGATTTGTTCCATTCCTCCATGAAATAAAACATTAGCCTTTCCATATTCATTTAAATGTTGTGAAATACGTTCTGCAGCTTCACGAAATGAACAGAAAATTAATACGGGACCAAAGTCTTTAGTAGCTAAAATGGATACAAGTGCAAATAATTTATCATGACCTTCAGCTTCTACACAGAAATAACTTAAGTTTGGTCGAGCTTCTTCGATGAAGTTATGGGTAGAAAAAGAAAACTCTTTCAAAAAATCAGGGAGTACTTCAATTTCCGTAGCACTAATTAATTGAATGGATTTTAAGGTGTTTGTATATTCGTAAATCTGACTAATTTCATTCAAAAATCCCATTTCCAGGGTCTTATCGTATTCGTCAATGACCAAGTGTGAAAATCCTGCTAATCCAACCGTTCCTCTTTTTAGGTGATCTAAGATTCTTCCAGGTGTAGCAATTACAACTTGTGGGAATTCTTGCAACTGTAAACTTTCATTTTTGACAGAGTGACCACCATAACAAAGTACTGTTTTACGACCTGATTTAAGAGAAGCATAATTTTTCGCTACCTGTCCTGCCAATTCTCTTGTAGGGCAAAGAATCAATACTTGCCCATTAAACACATCTTTTTGAAGTTGAATTTCCAACTGAACACAAAAAGCAAGTGTCTTCCCACTACCAGTGTTTGCTAATAAAATGGAGAATGGAGTATCATTTTTCCAATAATTCTCTTGCATTGGAGTTGGTTGATCCAATCCTGTTTTCTTAAAAATTTCGGTGGTGTTCATAGGGGAAAATAAAGGCACAAAAAAAGGGTAAGCTACTTTTATCGCACCGCTCAACCTCTTACCTTTGCTACGTTCCCGTCCTGGAGGAGTCAGAAGGAGCTAGTCGTAAAAGACTTACCCGACTACAAATATACGACTTTTTTATGTTATGTTCCTACATGTGCTCTGAAAAAATATTTTGACGAAGTCAAAAAAAACTACTGCATCTCTGGAAATGTCTTCTTGCGAATGTTTTCAATAAATAAAACCACAAATGCTTCACTTCAAAAAATAACCACATCTTCCAAATCATTTCATTATCTTTACTTTCTAAAATAATCCAGCAACAATGTCTGAAAAACGTACTGATATCAAAGATTTAGGTGAATTTGGCCTAATCGACACCCTAACAAAAAACTTTACAACACATGTCTCAACGACGCTAAAAGGTGTGGGAGATGACGCTGCTGTGATTTCAATTTCTGAAACAGAAGCGATGTTGATTTCGACAGATATGTTAGTAGAAGGGATTCATTTTAATTTGATGTACACTCCTTTGATGCATTTGGGATACAAATCAGTCGTTGTTAATTTATCTGATATCTATGCGATGAATGGTAAACCATCTCAAATTACCGTATCATTTGCAGTGTCAAGTCGTTTTCCGTTAGAAGCGTTGGAAGAATTGTATGCAGGTATCAAAAAAGCTTGTGATTTTTATCAAGTTGATCTTGTAGGTGGCGATACTACTTCTTCGTTGTCTGGGTTAGTGATTAGTATTACAGCACTTGGAACCGCAAATAAAAAAGACATTGTGTACCGTGGAGGCGCGAAAGAATATGATTTAGTCGTAGTTTCTGGTGATCTTGGAGGTGCCTATATGGGACTACAATTGTTAGAACGTGAACGCGAAGTTTTTAAAGCAAACCCAAATATTCAGCCAGATTTAGATGGACACGATTATTTGTTAGAACGTCAATTAAAACCTGAAGCGCGTCGTGATGTGATTTCGTTCTTGAAAGAATTAGAAGTAGTTCCATCTTCGATGATTGATATTTCAGACGGTCTGGCTTCCGAGTTATTCCATATCTGTAAAGCAAGTAATGTTGGTTGTACGATTTATGACGATCGCGTTCCACTAGATGCGAAAACTTCGATGGCGGCAATTGAATTTAACATCGACCCAATTACTGCAGCTTTAAATGGTGGTGAAGATTACGAATTGTTATTTACAGTGAAACAAGAAGATTATGAGAAGGTTGCTGCGAATCCAAATTTTACGGTAATTGGTCACATTACAGATCACGCAAGTGGCTTGAATTTAGTTGATAAACACGGAGCAGTTGTGCCAATGCAAGCACAAGGTTGGAATCATTTTGAGTAGTTCAATGGCGAAGCAAAAAAACACCGAAAACAAAAAACTCCATTCGAAGTTATTGGAACAAAAAAAGAATAAAAAACAAAGTCAGAAGGAAGCAAACAAAGCGCGAATTCGTTTGATGAATCAGATGGCGAATCAGAAAACTAATTTAGGTGACTAGATAATTAGTATTTTTTTGTTTTGAGATTTTTTTTAGGGAATAAAAAAAGCCAAAACTTAAGTTTTGGCTTTAATAATAAATAAATTTTATACTACTTAAAACAATCCGTTAATCTCTGCATCAATCGCGTTGATAATCTTCCCTAAATCCTCTTGATTTTCTGGGAAACGGTTATTGTCAATATCAATGATCAATAATTTTCCTTTGTCGTATGTAGAAATCCACGCTTCGTAACGCTCATTTAAACGCTTCAAATAATCGATACGGATACTTTCTTCGTAATCTCTACCACGTAATTGAATTTGGTGAACCAAAGTAGGTACACTAGCACGTAAATAAATCAATAAATCAGGGGCAGAAACAAACGACTCAACCAAGTTGAATAAAGAAAAATAATTCTCAAAATCGCGCGTAGTCATTAAGCCCATTGAATGTAAGTTTGGCGCAAAAATGAACGCATCTTCATAGATCGTTCTGTCTTGAATCACCATAGCATTCGTTTGTTTAATTTCTTGAATTTGCGTGAAACGACTATTCAGGTAATAAATCTGTAAGTTGAAAGACCAGCGTTGCATATCTTCATAGAAATCATTCAAATACGGATTTTGTTCCACATCTTCGAAATGTGTTTGCCACCCGTAATGTTTGGCTAACATCTGCGTCAAAGTCGTTTTACCTGCTCCAATATTTCCTGCTACTGCTATATGCATTGTTTCTAATTTTAAAATTCTACGAACTTCAAATATAGGAAAACTAACGTGTTCTTTTTTATTTCTTAAAAGAAAATTTTGAAAGTTTATTTTTTTCTAGAATATAGAAATAAGCACCTTGTTTTTTGAATTGTAGGATGTCAGTGCGAGGTAAAGAAAGCTTCATAGGAACAACTTCTTTTTCACTGTAAGCGAGTAGATTATTTTCGCACAAAACATAAACAATTTTTTTCTCAATGCTGATGTATGTTCCTGTTAGGACAGAGGTAAAGTCAATTAAATTACCATAGTTATCCAGTTTGTACACCCCTTTTGTTTTGTCGAATAAGTACAAAAAATTTCCTTCCTCAATTAATTGTGTCACTTCGTTAAATCCCAATAAACTTTTTAAATTCTCTACTTTTACGCTTTGCTGATTATTCGTAGAAAGTAATTCTAATTTGGAATTATCTTGGTCATATACCCAAAATTTATTGTTTTGAAACGAAGATGAAAATGCTTGTACATAACTTAAACCATAGGTGCTAAGATCAAAATTTTCTCCTTGAAAGGTTAAACTGTTATCTAAAACTCCAACCAACTGTTGATCTTCTGAAAAAAATAAAATTTTCATCGGATTACGCGCATCTAATTTTGTAATTTTTCCAACGTTTTTAATACTTTGTGTAAATATTAAATTTCCTTTTGGGTCGTATTTCTTTAATTGATTTGCTTCTACGATTATTATATTTCCTAGTCCGTCGACATCCCAGACTGAGTTAAGTGTTACGAGCGACGAGTGAAGTGTGAAACTAGATGAATCTTGAGAATAACAGAGCAGTGGAAAAATAGCGAGAATTAAAATGATGTATAGTTTACTCATGGTTTAGTAGATAGAATGATAAATACTTCCTCTAAAATACTTCGGTCATTACTCAATCTTGGTACTTTATTTTGTCCTCCCAACTTTCCTTTTCCTTGTAACCAACGGTCAAATGTACCATTGGGTACAATTTGTATACTGGGTAATTCAAGTGCTAAATCCTTTGAACGTTTTGCATCGTAATCAGAATTAAGATTCCGTAATTCTTCATCTAATGATTTCGTAAATTGTTCAAAATTATTCGGTTCTTGTACAAATTCGATCAACCATTCGTGTCCTCCTTTGGAAGAATCTTTCATGAATTTTGGTCCTACAGTATATTCTTTCAGTATCGCATTTGTTTTTGTGCATGCGAAGGAGATTGCTTTTTCTGCATTGTCAACAATCACTTCTTCACCAAAACAGTTGATATAACTTTGTGTTCTACCTGTAATTTTAAATTTATAAGGTAGGAGGGAAGTGAAGGTTATCGTATCCCCTAAAATGTATCTCCATAAACCACCATTCGTTGATATTACAAGTGCATAATTCGTGTTGAGTTCTACATCCGTAAGTGAGATGACCTGTTGACTTTTTGTACTATCAAACGAGGACATCGGGATAAATTCATAGAAAATTCCGTAGTCCAACATCAATAATAAATCGTCACTTTCAGGATTATCTTGGATGCCAAAAAATCCTTCTGAGGCATTATATGTTTCAATATAATGCATGGAGGGATCTGGAATAATGCGTTCAAATTCCTTTTTATAGGGTTGAAAACTCACGCCTCCATGCATGAACAATTCTAAATTAGGCCAAACTTCTTTTAGGTTTTGTTTTCCTGTTATTTCAAGTATTCGATTACATAATACCAATGTCCAACTAGGTACACCAGCGATGATACATACATCTTGTTTGATGGTTTGTTTAGCCATCTTGTCTAATTTCTTTTCCCAATCATCCATCAGTGCAATTTCGCGCGAAGGAGTTCTACGAATCTCAGCCCACCAAGGTAGGTTTTTCACAATGATTGCAGACAAATCACCCAAATATGAGTTGATACCAATTTGATTTATTTTAGCACTACCTCCAATGATTAGGTGTTTAGCATTGTATAATTTTCGGTCGGGATAGTTGTTGTAGTACAGTGCTAATAAATCTTTACCACCCTTGTAATGACAGTCAAATAAAGAATCTTTAGTTACTGGTATAAACTTACTTCTGTTGGACGTTGTTCCAGAAGATTTAGCAAACCAACTAGTTATTCCTGGCCATAATAAATTCTTTTCTCCGGTAATTAATTTATCTACATCCGTTTTTAATTCCTCATATGTTTGTAAAGGAACAGACTCTTTGAATGAAGAGTAATCGGAAATTTTATTGAAATGGTGTTTTTTCCCAAAAGTTGTATTCGCAGCATTTTTAAGCATACGAAAAAATAGTTCTTCCTGAACCTCAAGTGGAAATTTTCGAAATAAATCAATTTGATGTATCCTTTTTTTGATTACCCATGAGAATAAAGCATTAAAAGGCATACAAGAAGTACGTTAAATAAATAAACGAAAAGAGTGGATTATCCCCAGATGAAGATAGATGCTAAAACACCTAAAACAACGATAGTATAAATAAATCCAACAGCTTGTGTTTCTTTATCGAAAAAATTATCAGGATTTGACATAACTTTTATTTTTTTACAAATATAGTTTTTTTTGAGAAAAATAAGTCAACAGATTACAAAAAGATATAGATAATAAGTCATATTAGTGAAATATACTGACGATTATCGATTTAATCTAATTTAAAAGACCAAGGGAGGAAGTAGTATTACTAAATTATAAAGTAATAATAATTATACAGGTCTCGAATTTATTGAATCAAAATTTGACGTCTTTCTATGTATTGATCATTCATAACAACCTCCACAAAATAGATGCCTGGAATGATATGCTCAATATTTATCGAGGAAGTTAAATCAATACGTGAGTATTCTTGACTAAATATCACTTGACCATTCGGTGATATTAATCGAATGGTTTGAATGTGATAATCTTCAGAAGCAAGTACATCTACATTTAAATAGGTATCAGCTGGGTTAGGGAATACAGCTATCGAATAAGATTCTTTTTCAATAGCTTGTAAGGGAACATTGTTTTCGATGTTATCAACTACATCAATTGCTTCAATAGAGTCTGTTTGAGTTGGGTTTGTGACACGTAGTAATTTAGGTCTATATCCTGTACGAATAAGAACTTCATATCCTTGATATTTAGTTGCGTCCGTGCCGCAGTATGCAAATACATCGTATGTACCTGGTGTTAATCCTTCAACAGCAATTGTTTTCGTCTCACCTAGGTAATTATTCATCGATAAGAACTGATTCGCATATATTGACACAAAAACTCCTGTATCATTTTTCTTTCTGATTCTGTATTTATTGTTTGCGGAACCATTTGACACCGTAAATGCTAATTGTTTAGTTGTCGTATAACCTATTGTTAACTTAATTCCATTACAATTTTCTTTTGCTTCATTGAAATAAATGGTAGAAATTTCTGAATCGTTTATTGCTCTATTGTATAATCTTAATTCGTCGAATGCAAATTTGGCAGATGTATTTTTTCCATCATAACCTACGATTAAATTTCCTAAGTTGTTGTTAAAAGTATAAGAGGCAAATGCGGAAACTTTTTTATTGTTGATGTAAATTCTATTTGAATCTGATGCATGTGTTATTACAATATGACTCCATTTGTTAACTTCTATAATACCTTTGGAATTATTGATTAATGTAGTGCCTAACGCTTTTCCGAATTTTACCTTTAAAGTTCCGGATTTTTCCAAATACAATTCGAATCGCGAAGTAAATGTACCGTTAGGTATACACATTAATAAAGATGGAGATACGGTTGGTAATTGATTTAATTTACACCAGAACGAAACACTGTATTCCGGCATTGTATCTATGTCTGCGAAATTGTTAAAAGTCAATTTATTTGTTACTCCATCTAATTGATACGAACCTTTAGGATCTGCGTAATTATCATATACTTGAGATGCTCCAGTTACAACAGCTGGCGATTTAATTCCTTCTTCATCGTTTACACTCCCTGTATTAAATGAGTAATGAGCTAACATTCCTTCAGGAACCAATGTACATTTTGCTTTTGTTACAAAGAAAGAAATTGCTTTGTAAACCATTGGGTCATTTGCACAATAGACATACAAATCGTATTCCCCTACTGACAAACCAGTTACAACAACATCTTTTGATTCATTTGTTATGTTGTTTACAGAAGAGAATAAAGGGTAACTAACAACTTTAAAAACACCTGTTGCGTCTTTTTTTCTCAATCTATATAAGTTATTTGGGAACCCACCAGTCACAGTAAACATTACAGAACCATCGTTATCTGAGTTACACCCTACAGAAATCACGTTTGATTTTACAAAATCAACTTTTAAGTCTGAGCATGAATATGATGGAGGTGTTCCGCAATCTTCTTTTGCGATTGAAAAGAAATACACTTTAAATTTTGAAGGATCTTCATTACAATACACATACAAATCGTAGTTTCCAACCGATAAACCTGATACAGTGGTAGTTTTAGTTTCTCCAGCTAAATTTCCAGTAGGCGAAAATGCAGGAAAAGAAATTGTAGTATATGAACCGTCAAAATTTCTTTTACGGATTCGGTACAAATTGTTGGATGAGCCGTTAGAAACTGTAAAAGTTATTGCTCCATTATTTGTATTTCCACAAGTAACTTTTTTAATGTCAGATGTATTTACAGTTAATGAAATAGCAGCACAAGAAGGACTAGATGCTGTAGCATAAATAGTAAATAATAAACAAAATAAAAGTAATAATTGTTTCATAAACATAATTTCTTATGATAAATATACTCATATTTCGGTAATTAGTTTCATTTTGGGAGATAAAAAAAGGACATTGCTAAGCAATATCCCATTTTCAACTATTTTGCAATGTTTTGGTTTTGTAAAATGATTTTGGCGCAATGGATTGCACTACTACTATTCTTCGGTATTTTTTAATTTCATTAATAAAGAATACGCACCATTAATGACAATGGATTGATTTTTCAAATCTTCAAAGTTTACAATTTCTACTGCCCCATTTTCTCTAGCTCCAATTTCTACTGGTATCATCTCGAATTTAGATTTTGTCAACGAAACAAACACATAATCTTTGTTTCCATATCTTAAAATTGCATTTTCAGTTATTGTCTGTGCAACTTTATTTTTAAGTTCAATTTCTGCATTCATATACATTCCGGGAACTAAATTTTTATCATATTTTTTAAAATGACAATGAACCTCTGTATTTTTATCTACTGAAAGGGAATGACCAATTAAAATAATTTCCGTTTCGTACTTTTTTTCTGGGTTACTGTTATTATAAGTAATCACTTTTTGACCAATTTCAAGGTGAGCTAAATCCTTTTCAAAAACAGCAATATTCAAATGAATATCTGAAACATTTACCAACTCAAACAATACTTCACTAGGGGTTAAATATTTACCAATATTTGCATTTACTTTAGAAACATATCCATTAATAGGAGAAGTTATAGTTATTTTTTTTGAAATTTTACTTTCATCTAATCTAGATGGATTTATACCAATTAATTCAAGATTCTCTTCTAAAGCCTTTAAGTTAATTTTAGCATTACGATATTCACCCTCAGCTAATTGTAGAATTTTATCACTTGAAGCTTTACTTGAATTTAATTCTCGTTGTCTTAGATATTCCCCTTCGACCACTTTCAATTTTACTTTTGCAAGTAGATAATCTTGTTGCATTTTTACGTACTGCTGATCCTCTAAAATGGCTAATACTTGACCTTTACGAACCATTCTACCTGGAAGTAGTTCTGTAGATTTCAAATATCCTCCCATAGGAACACTTATAGAAATTAAATTCTGAGGTGGGACATCTATTTTTCCATTCAATTTTAGTAAGGATGAAATTTCTTTTTTAATAAGATTATTCGTTTGAATTTCAGCGTTAGATATTTGCGCTTGTGTTAAACTAACAATGGAACTTTCAACAGATTTAGATGTTGTTTCAACTGTTTTTTTCTCTTCTTTTTGTCCGCAACCTATGATGGATAGGATGGTGATGGACAAGATTATATTTTTCATATTTTTTTTTTATTATTAAAAGTAGATGATCAGTAGAACATCTTGACGTTTTTTTTATGTTGCTTTGCAACATTCAAAGCCTCGATACTTCGCGACTCTACAGGTTGCTTATTTGTATTGCTAATTCGTTGTATTTCATCAAAGCGTCTTGGTAATCACTTTGAATGGATATACTTTGATTTATTAATATTGCCCATTCTAGGTAATCAATTTCACCATTCACAAATTGTTTTTGAGCTGTTTCAAAAATTAATTTCGCATTTGGCAAGGCTTTATTTTCTAGTTCGGCAATAATTTGATTTTGGGTTTCGTATTGCATTAATAAACCTTCGAACTCATTTTGAATTCGTAATCTTTCCGAAAGTGCAGTGTTTTGGACAATTTGATTGTTTAACGTCGCTAATTTAACTTGTTTTCCTTGTTTTGAAAAAACAGGAATTAGTAGACCTATTTGTCCTGCCGTAAAACGTGAAGTATGCGTGTAAAAATTATTATCTGCTCCATAACCATACATAGTACCAGATACTAC
>CANCJF010000019.1 GCA_947378245.1 Bacteroidota bacterium | reverse complement strand
TTAGATTTCCACTCAAAAAAGAAAACTAATAGAATTAGTGGAACTAATAAAATATATGAAAGATGTAATTGCATAATTAGTGCAGGAGTTAATCCTAGTGTTAAATACGAAAATCTTCTCGAGATAATTGCTGTTTTGTAAATAGGTAACAACTCAAAAAGAGCAATAAAAAAAGGGATGGAAAAAACCAGAACATATGAAGGATTTACAACTCTAGTACCATAATCCATTGTCCAAGTAAGAAGCATCACCCAAGATATGATTAACCATTTTGGAATAGACAATATTCGTTTTGAAGTATAAAAAGCAAAAGCTAATAAGCTTAAAAACGTCAATATATTTAATAAAATACTAGGAGCCTCAGGAATAGAACAGATATAAAACGGTATTGAAACCAATAAGCCTTGAAGTGCACCAGGAATTTGAGTTTGAGTATATACAACATCGGGTCCAAAATAAGGCCAAGTATGCGTAGTAAATGATTTTAATCCAATTAAGTAGATTTGTAATTCATCTTCAAACCAAAATTCAGCACATAATCCGAAAATGAGTCTCAGGATAAATAAAAAAAGTATTAAACCAATTATAGATAGTTTACTTTTAAACATAGATTCAATTTGTAAGAGGTTATTTCTTATTATTTTAATTATTAGAAGTTCACCTTTAGATTTCTTCAAAGGTAGTAAATAAGATGAAAGAAAAGAATGTAGTGTTTAGCTGACGAAATTGATTTTAGTTCTCCTTTTCAACAATTACGTTCTCATAAATCCTTTTAATCAACTCCGTATCAATGTTAAAATTCTTGAAATTTGTATTCGAAAAATTAGATTCTATGGAACAAGTAAAACTTATTAGAGTAGGTAGTGCAGCTGATAACGATGTAGTGATTAATCACGAAGCTATAAATGCCTATCATTTGGAATTATTTCAAGATGCTCGAGGTAATGTTTATCTTTCCGATCTACGAACAGATTTAGGAACTTTTGTCAACGGGGAGAAAATAAAAGCTTTCTGCGCTTTATCGTTAATGGATAAGGTTACGATTGCTGGCAAGTTTATGTTTGATTGGACTAAATTAGTCTCTACAGTTGATGTTTCTAAAAAGATTGCTACGCTTCGAAGTAATTTAGTATTTACTGAAAACTTAGAGAATAAAGTAGACTTACCAGATTTAGTTTCTGTAGAAGATGAGTATTTGTTTGAAGAAGAACTTCCTGAGGACGCCACTTGGATGCAACGATGGAATTATTTTTACACACATAACGCTACCATCGTTCATATCTTTGTGTTAAATATCGTCTTATTTATATTGCTATATATTGCATTTCTTTCTTAAATTAGCGCTTGTTTAACAGGAGGTGTTTCTTAAGGGGAATATTTCTATAAACTAAGTATCAATTTAAATAAAGAATGAAAGTTTCGTATTGTTCAAAAACAGATTTAGGGTTAAAACATCCAATTAATTCGGATGCTTTAGGGGATAAGAAAACCAAGAACGGACATGTTTTCGTTGTTGCTGATGGTAGTCCTGTGGATGCTAACGGAAGTTTTGCTGCTCGTTTGGCTGTTCAGAGTATTCTTGATTTTTTTGAGCGTGAAATTTTTGATAATGTATTTATTGGTATTAATCATGCTTTTCAATTTGCAAATGAGCAAGTATATCGTGCATCGATTTTAGAAGAAGGATTAAAAGGTATTTTTGTTAGTGTAGCAGTTGTTTTAGTTCGAGAAGAAGGAGTGTATTATGCACATATAGGTAATTCACGAGTTTATTTAAAATCAGAAGGAAATTTAAAAAGATTAACAACTGATCATGGGTATTTGGATGTTCAATTATATCCTTCAAATGACGTTGATTATTCGAAACCAGTTGTGAAATTACCGAAGGCATTAGGTAATACACCAAGTATTTCTCCATCTGTATGTCAAGCTAAGTTAGACGTGGCAGCAGGAGACGTGTTAATTTTGTGTACGCATGGAATTACGAAAGTAGTAGATGATCAGTCTATTGATAATAAAGTGGAATATGCGAATATCAATTCAAATATTTTAGAATTGGTAGATGCAGCGAAAGGAAAAAGTGCACCAGAAAACGTTACACTTCAGTTAATAGCTATCACTGAAGGTAATGTTCAAAAACGTATGATTCCTGCTTCATCGGTTCAACAAAATCGAGTTCTTGATTCAACTACAATTCCAGAATCACCAGTTACGCAAGAGCAAATCAATTTATTTAACAAAATTTCCTTAGATAGAAAGAAGACTATTAAATTCGGTTCAGTTATTCTCGCAGTCTTTTTACTTATTTGGTTTGTTTTTCGCCAACCACATGATGATACCGATAAGGTATTGGATGATGCAGGAGAAATAATTACAAAAGATACGACCAACCAACATCAAGATTTAGAAGAGTTGATGGAGTATGAAAAACCTAAAAAAGCTGAAAAAGAAGAGGAAGAGGAAGATGACGAAACAGAAGTTATTGAAGAAGAAACAACTGATGTTGAACCAGCTGATGAAACAGATGTAGAAGAATCTGTGACTCCAAAAGAAGAACCTACGACTTCAAAAGTTTCAGAGAAAAAAGAAGATAAAAAGAAGGAGGATAAAGACTCTAAAAAAGAAGATAAAAAGAAAGAAGATAAGAAAGCGAAATCTGGTAAATCGAAAAGTCATACTGTTAAATCAGGTAATACAATTAATGGGTTAGCTGCTGAATATGGTGTAAAACCAGAAGCGATTCGAAAAGCTAACAATTTGACTGATGATAAAATTGAGATTGGTCAGCAGCTTACAATTCCTCAATAGTTGAATTACAACATTAAGAAGTAGAAAATTTAAAGAAATATTTATGCTTTAAATTTTCTACTTTTTCGTTTATATTAAACATGAAAAACAACTCTTTATTCCGGAAAAAAAATGTGGAAGATATTCTTCTTCAGGTTCAATCGGATGAAGATTCAGGTAAACAACTCGGTCGACATTTAACTTTAAAAGACTTAATTTCGTTTGGTATTGCTGCAATTATTGGAGCGGGGATATTTAGCACAATAGGTAATGCAAGTCATTCAGGAGGACCAGCTGTAATATTTTTGTTTATTTTTACAGCAATAGCTTGTGGTTTTTCAGCGTTTGCGTATGCTGAATTTGCTTCCATAATTCCTGTTTCAGGAAGTGCATATACGTATTCTTATGTTGCATTTGGGGAGATAATTGCATGGATCATAGGTTGGTCGTTAATCATGGAATATGCTATTGGAAACATTACCGTAGCAATTTCTTGGAGTGATTATTTTACTAGTTTATTAGCGAGTGGAGGCCTGCATGTCCCAGCTTGGATGCAAATGGATTATTTGTCAGCACATTCTGGTCATGATAAAGTACAGTTTTTATTGGAAAAAGGTCAATCATATAATTCATTAGGATTAGATTTAAAAACAGCATATCAAGCTTGGATTCATGCACCGTGCATAGGAAATTTTCATATTGTTGCTGATCTTCCAGCGTTAGGAATTATTGTGTTTATTACTTGGTTAGTTTATAGAGGAATAAGAGAGTCTAAAACAGCGGGTATTATAATGGTTTTAATAAAATTGTTTGTAATCTTATTAGTATTAATAGTTGGAGCTTTTTATGTAGATGTGAAGCATTGGACACCTTTTGCGCCAGAAAGTATTGGTGGAGTTTTGAAAGGTGTGTCAGCTGTATTTTTTGCATACATCGGTTTTGATGCTATTTCTACTACAGCAGAGGAATGTAAAAATCCAAAACGAGATCTACCTAAAGCAATGATGTGGTCAATTATAATCTGTACAGTTGTGTATATATTGATTGCGCTTGTTTTGACAGGAATGGTTGACTATAAATTATTAAATGTAGGAGATCCTCTTTCGTTTGTGTTTGAAAAATTACATGTTACTTGGATTGCAGGAATCATTGCAGTGAGTGCTGTGGTAGCAATGGCTAGCGTTTTACTAGTTTTTCAGATGGGACAACCTAGAATTTGGATGAGTATGAGTCGAGACGGATTATTACCGAAGCGTTTTTCTAAGATACATCCGAAATACAAAACACCCAGTTTTGCAACGATTGTAGTTGGTTTTGTTGTAGCAATTCCTGCCTTATTTATGAATTTGAAAATGGTTACGGATTTGTGTAGTATCGGAACCTTATTTGCGTTTGTATTGGTTTGTGGGGGAGTGTTGGTTATGCAAACTCGTACAGATGAGGTACAATCGACTTTCAAAACTCCTTATTTAAACTCGAAATATGTGATGCCATTTGTATTGATCTTAATCTTTTACTTGATTTATTCTTATGGAATATCAGAAGTGTTATTTTCTCAGTGGATATTTATTTTCGTTTGTAGTTTGTTTACATTATTGGCTTTTAAATATAATTTTTCCACTATCCCTTTACTTGGATTGTTGAGTTGTTTTTATATGATGACCGAATTGGAACTAACTAATTGGATTGGATTTGGAGTTTGGTTAGTGATTGGTTTGTTGGTGTATTTTGGGTATAGTAGGAAAAGAAGTTTATTAAAATACAAACACATAACCTAATTGTATACCCCATAACATTATACGTGAATTATAAATAGGGGTACAAGCAGTTACATTCATGCTTGAATTATTAGGTAAATTTAAGATTTCTGTCGCTGCAGGACCTACATTTACCTCCCGAATATTTGCTAAATTTAAATAGTTAAAATCTTTACAACCGGTTAAAAAACTACCTGAGAGTACAATGCGATTATCAATATTGTTTGTTTTATTGAATAGTTCATTGATTGATATTTCTAATCCAGCTTGTATTCCATAGGCAAAACATAATTCGTGTTGAAATCTTTTAGTTGAATAAACAATATCATCTTCATCCCAATCATTGTATTTTGAATTCTGTTGAGCTGTACTTCCAAATGGGCTATTTAAATCCACCGTTGAATATTTAGAATTAAAACTAATTAAACCTAATTGCGGAGTAGCAAATAAACGAATTAATGAATATTCGTGACCTGTTTGAAATTTTGCGCCTAACAAATAAGAGTTGAAATACGAGTCATAATTAACATGATATTTTAAGTTGTAGTTTGTAAGATAACCTGCATTGATAATTGCATTTCGAGTCACATGATAACTTGAATTGTACGCATGAGTATATTCAAATTGTATAAACATCGGGAAAAATTCGTTGACTTTGTAGCCAACTGAAAATCCTAGTCCTAAATTTGTATTCATGTTGGACATGAAAGATTTTACAGGTGCTTGATATTGACTAAATAGCTCTAATTGAACTCTGTTTTGAGCAAATAATTGCGATGTAAAAAATACTAATACGATAACTAAATATTTCATAAACTTGACTTTTAATGATTAAAAATAATATTTAATCAAGTGTATGAGAATTCTTTTTTGTTAAAGTAAGCTAATTAATAGAAATTCGAGTGTAACCAGAACCAATTTTATGTAAAATTTCAGTTGGTATTTCTTCCTTTCTTTGGATCATTTCATTCTTAATTTTATCAAATGTTTCTATTGGAATAAATAACCAACATTCATTCATGAGATTTAATAGTTTTGATAAATCAATTAAGTGTTCATGAATTAAATCATCTAAATGTTTTTCAATAAATGAAATTCGAGAAGCTATTTCTGAATGAACTTTTTTACCAAATTCATTAGGTTTACCTAGAGTAAATAAACTTGATTGATCTATAAATGGTTTTACAATTTCTAAGTGAAATTTATTAAATTCTGGACCGAATTTTTGCTGTAATTTTAAACGGATTTCATGTA
Organism: Bacteroidota bacterium; assembly: GCA_947378245.1. Lineage (GTDB taxonomy): Bacteria > Bacteroidota > Bacteroidia > Flavobacteriales_D > Crocinitomicaceae > CANHVK01. The sequence goes on along the minus strand of CANCJF010000019.1, from coordinate 22,665 downwards.
GCCTTAAACTTTCACTGTGTTCGAATATTGATAAAAGCTCTTTTTCAATTGTTGTTAATGAATTGTTAGGACTATAATTTACACCTAAACTCACGAATGGCCTTGGTTTTTGTTTATCGTCGGTTTTGTTTACTTGAACCAATTTATTAGTGATTTCAATTTGTTTATCTATAAATAATTTCTGTAAAGTTACATTGATTAAGATATGTGTAAATTTTGAATCATGATAGTGTAAATATGCATATTCAAATGGTTGAACAGAATAAGAAAGTTGTGAGTTTAATAAGTGATTAAATGCCTCTTCGTCAGTTGCTGTCCAACGTTTTAATCCTTTTGAAATCTTAAATCGTTTCAAATCAATAAATAAGTATTGATTTTTCTTTAAGAAAAAGAAAACAAAAATGGTGGATGGAATAGCTGCTAATAAACTGAAAATAATTTTTTCTAAAACGAAATTCATAAAATTAAACAGATAAGCATCTTCAGGGTTTTCTGGATCATAAATAACTTTTGCTGTTCCTTTAACATTTGAATTTACTTCAAATTTATACTCTTTATGGTCTAATGCTACAAAATTGACACGCGAATTATGTTCACCAGCGGTAAAAGCACTCAGTTTAAAAACTGTTCCTTCCGTTTTTTCTCCTATTATCATCATGTGTATGTTCGGTGAAAAAAAGAACGAAAATAATAGGATTACACTGATTATAAATAATTTAAGTCTGCCGATTTGTATTGTCATTTTCTGTGTTTTTATTGAAATTTCATGCTAAAGATAGCTATAATCTATAATTTATATCTCGCTAACTTTCAACTTTCTTGTTTCCATTCATTCCTTTAAAATCATTCCTGAATACTTCTTATATTTACATAAAATTATTTTACTCCTTATGAAACAGTTTATCTCCATATTTACGTACATTTCTTGTTTTTGTCTTTTTGGGTTTGTTTTTTATTTACAAACACTTTTACCTGAAATATCTATTTATGCTTATAAAGGGCTTAGATGGAGTATTTTAGGATTGATATTTTTTATTACTTACAAACGTAAAAAATTGTCGTTATGGATTTTTTCTTCCATGTTATTAGGGATCGAATTTGGAATTGATTTTCCTACTTATGCTTTAGAAACAGAACGATTTGGGAAGATTTTCTTGCGTTTAGTCAAGACATTAGTTGCTCCTTTGATTTTTGCTACATTAGTTGTAGGTATTGCTGGTCATAGTAATATCAAGCAGTTAGGACGAATCGGATTAAAAAGTATCTTATATTTTGAAATAGTTACAACCGTTGCTCTTTTTGTTGGTTTATTAGCAATCAATGTGAGTCAAGCTGGAATAGGAGTGAAGGTACATGCTAGTAAAGCAAATCTTGAAAAATCAGCAGACTTACTAGAGCAAACACATGCACCGAAAGATCATTTGGTTGAAATATTTCCTGAAAACATAGCGAAATCTGTCGTTGAAAATCAAGTCTTACAAGTGGTGATATTCTCTATTATTTTTGCAGTAGCAATAGGAATGGTGTCAAATCAATCGCATAAAAATCGTATGCTGAGCGGGTGTGAAAGTTTGAGTGAAGTAATGTTTAAATTTACTGACATTGTAATGTATATTGCCCCGATAGCGGTTTTTGGAGCCTTGGCAAGTACAGTTGCGAAATCTGGGTTAGACATTTTGTTGAATTTATTCAAATTAGTAGGGACTTTATATGTTTCACTTATTGTATTTATTTCTTGTGTTTTATTACCAATTGCATTACTTGCTAAAGTTCCAATTCGAAGATTTATTAAAGCTGTTACCGAACCTGTTACCTTGGCTTTTGCAACTGCAAGTAGTGAGGCTGCTTTACCAAAAGCTATGGAAAACATGGAGAAATTGGGTGTTTCAAAAAAGATTGTTGCTTTTGTAATCCCTACCGGATACAGTTTTAATTTAGATGGCACTACTTTATATCTTTCTTTAGCAACTGTTTTCGTAGCACAAATGTCTGGAGTTGACTTATCAATCGGGCAACAGATTAGTATTTGCTTGGTGTTGATGTTAACCTCTAAAGGGGTTGCTGGTGTTCGAGGGGCATCGTTTGTGATTTTAGCAGGTGCAGTTGCATCGATGGGATTGGATCCAGAAAAAGCGAGTGTTATTCTAGCTGTTGATGCTTTGATGGACATGGCTCGAACAAGTGTTAATGTATTAGGTAATTGTCTTGCATCTGTTGTTATTGCAAAAAGTGAAAAGGAATTTATTTTATCAGATGAAATTGCTGTAGAATAATAAAATAGATTTTTTTAAGATAGATACATTCATTGTTTTTTTTAAGCAAGTAGAATTTTTCTTTTTATTTTCATATATTCGCAATATAACACGCACAGATTATGTTAGAACAAACAATAAATTTTAAAATAACTACAACACAGGAGTCAAAGATTTCTAAAGTAGATTGGGAAAATCTTCCTTTCGGAAAAATGTTTTCAGATCATATGCTTGTTATGGAGTATAGTGAAGGAGGATGGAATGAACCAGAAATAATTCCTTTTGGCCCCATTTCTTTTCATCCTGCAACGTCAGCAATCCATTATGGCCAGTCAATCTTTGAGGGGATGAAGGCTAATAAATCATCTGAGGGTGAGGTACTTATTTTTCGACCTGATATGAATGCTAAACGATTCATTGAATCATGTGAACGTATGTGTATGCCAATTATCCCTGAAGGATTATTTGTAGAATGTGTGCGTAAATTTGTTGAAATTGATAGAGATTGGATTCCAAATAAACCTGGTTTTTCTTTATACATACGTCCTTTTATGTTTTCTACAGATGAATTCGTAGGGATACGTCCATCTGATACGTATAAATTTATCATTTTTGCTTGTCCAGTTGGAGCTTACTATAATGAACCTGTAAATGTGTTAATTGAAGAACATTATACACGTGCGGCAGAAGGCGGAGTTGGTAGAGCCAAAGTAGCGGGTAACTACGGAGCTTCTTTATATCCAGCAAAACAAGGGCAATTAAAAGGTTACCATCAATTGTTATGGACTGATGCTAAGACTCACACTTTTGTGGAGGAGTCAGGCACGATGAATATTGTATTTGTAATCAATGGTAAAATTCTTTCTCCTACAGAAGAAAATGATACGATTTTACGAGGAATTACCAAACGAAGTGTATTGGAAGTTGCAAAAGTTTGGGGGTATGAAATTGAAGAACGCAAAATTACTGTTGAAGAAGTAATAGCAGCCATCAAAGATGGTTCATGTACTGAAGCTTTTGGAGCAGGAACAGCTGCTACTATTGCACATATAAACAAAATTGGTTTCCGTGGGGATGATTATTTCTTACCAGCAATTGAAACAAGAGAATTCTCTTTAAAAGTTGAAAAATTCATGAATGACCTAAAATCTGGTATTAGTCCTGATGAATTTGGGTGGTTAGTGAAAGCTTAAGTTAGTTAAAATACTATGTTTTTCAAATCCCTAGAGAGTTTCTTTAGGGATTTTTTATTTAATAACTGAGTGTTTTATAAGTTTTGACACTAAAAGCACTTAATTCTAAAGTTATGAAATAATGTAGTGTGTCATCATAAACAATCATGTAAAATCTAAAACTACAAACTGAAAGTAGTTTTTTTTTGAAGAGTGGTTGCATTTTAATATCTGTTATTTATAATCTGTATTTTACTATCTTTAAAGAATGAAAATTTCTGCATCTATATACAGCGATAAAAAACGTCCGTTAAAAGACGTGATTTTAGATTTAGTCGCACATCAGGTGGATTTATTACATGTGGATTGTAATGATGATATATCTGTTTTTGAGGATATTAAACTAATTAGAACGTGGTGTGATTTACCTATTGATTTACATATAATTACACCTTACCCAAGTAAATATATCCATTTGTTACGTGATAATCCAGTGGAATATGTAACTTTTCAATATGAAGATTTAAAAGAAAAAATTGAATTACCTTCTAATTTTGCAGGTAAAAAAGGACTTGCTGTGATTACTCCAACAGATATTTCTGTGTTTAACGAGTATGAAAATTTCGATTTCATCTTGGTAATGGCAACCATTCCAGGACAAAGTGGAGGTGTATTTGATACCTTCAATTTCTCAAAAATTCGCGATTTCAAAAAGCTTTACCCTGTAAAATCTGTACACGTAGATGGTGGTGTGAACGGGGAAGTTTCCTTTATTTTACGAAATATGGGCGTGAGTAGTTCTGTTTCTGGTTCTTATTTATTCAACGGTCCAAGTATCGGACATGCTTTGATGAACCTAACGAAGCGAAATGTTGAATCTCAATTTGTAGTGCGTGATTTTATGATTCCTTTGGATGAAAGTCCTGTTATACACGAACATAAATTATCTTTCAAACACGTTCTTGAAACCATTGAGCATGGGAAACTTGGGTTTGCACTGGTAGTAAAAGAAAATAATGAATATGTTGGTTTAATTTCTAATGCGGATGTCCGTAAAGCCTTGTTACATTCGATTCACGATTTGTCGAACCTAGATGTGTATAAAATGATAAATAAGGCTTCTGTAGGAATTCAAGAAACGGCTACAGTCAATGAAATGTTACAATTAATCAAAAAATATGCTTTTCCAATTACGTATTTACCCGTACTAAATGAGGCGAATAATGCGGTTGGAATTGTTACTTTTGTGAACCTAATTCGAGGAGAAATATGATTATTCAATTACAAAAAAATATAACTCAGCAAGAGGCTGTGCAATTAGCAACTGATTTTCAAGCTTTTCATATTGTTTATGAGGAAGAAAATTACTTGATTATAGGTTCTGGAGTGAAAGAAATACCAAGTCAATTAGCTGGGAAAACGACCAATAATTGGGTTTTTGCAAATGATTTACAACTTGCATCCAGTAAATTTTTACCAGCTAAACGTACTGTTCAATTTGGAAATGTATTAATTGGTGGTGATACTAAAAATACAGTGATTATTGGAGGACCTTGTTCTGTAGAAAGCGAAGAGCAAATTCGTACTTCATCGACATTTATTGCAGGACTAGGACTTAAAGTCTTACGTGGAGGATGTTACAAACCAAGAACGAGTCCATACAGTTTTCAAGGTTTGGGATTAGAAGGATTGAAATTGTTAGCGAAAATGCGCGAGGAATTTGGATTAACTGTGATTACAGAAGTTCGCGATGCTACGCATATTGAAGAAGTAATCGAATATTCGGATGTGATTCAAGTGGGAGCTAAAGCAATGTATGATCAAGGAATCTTACGTGCATGTGCTAAAACGCAAAAACCAGTGTTGATTAAACGTGGTTTTGGAACAACCCTTCAAGAATTTGTTCAAGCAGCTGAATTTGTACTTTCAGGTGGAAATCCAAATGTAATTTTGTGTGAACGTGGAATTCGTACATTTGAGACTGGAACTCGTTTTACCTTGGATTTATGTGGTGTTGCTTGGTTAAAACAACATACAAATCTCCCAATCATTTTAGATCCGAGTCATGCGATGGGTTATGCTTACGGAGTGGCCGATCTTGCTCGTGCTTGTGTAGCTATGGGAATCGATGGTTTATTGATTGAAACACACCCAGATCCTTCTGTTGCGAAGTCAGATGCTTCACAACAATTGAATCATCAAGAATTTGAAAATTTAATTACTTCTTTACGTCCTGTAGCTTCAAGCGTGGGATATAACATTGTTTAAATGGTATTTTTAGAACAAAATATACGTGGTTTGTGCGCGAAATTCGGTTTAGATTTTGAGTCCTTTCTAGCTGATTTTCAAGTAGAAAGTGTAACTGAAATTCCACTAGTTGAATTAGAGGCTATCACGGAAGAATACGAATTGGATTTACATGCTTTGTTATTCAAACCACTCTTTAAAAACGAACATTTAACGGAAAAATTAGCGAAAATTAAATTGCTAATCTTGGATGTAGATGGTGTGATGACGGATGGTGGAATGATTTTCTCTGAAAGTGCTGATCAACAAAAGAAATTCAATACTAAAGATGGGATGGGAATCATTGAAGTGATGAAACAAGGTCAGGTTGAATTAGGTATTATTTCTTCAGGATTTACGGGTGGTTTAGTACATAAACGTGCTGAAATGCTTGGGTTAAAACGTTGCTATGTTGGTCGTGACTCCAAAATATCTGTGCTAGAATCATGGATGGAAGAAATGGCAATTTCCATAGAGGAAGTTGCAATTATTGGCGATGACATTAATGATTTAGGTATCATGCGCGTTGCAGGTTTTTCTGCTTGCCCAGCCGATGCTGTTGAAGTGGTGAAAAAACAAGTGGATGTCATTTTGTCTCTGAAAGGTGGACAAGGTTGCGTTCGCGAGTTAATTGATAATTATTTATTGCCAGCTCCGCTGGGAACATTGTAAAATATGGAAAAGTTTAAAATTGGAATTATCAGAGAAGGGAAGGTGCCACCAGATTTTCGTGTGCCTTTAACTCCTGATCAATGTGAAAAAATTCAACAAGAATATGCACAGGTGGAAATTGTAGTTCAACCAAGTCCAATTCGTAGTTTTTCGGATGCGCAATACATTGCAAAAGGTATCCAAGTGCAAGAAGATTTGTCTGATTGTGATTTAATCATGGGGGTGAAGGAAGTACCTGTGACTGCCTTGATTCCAAACAAACGCTTCATGTTTTTCTCTCATACATTGAAAAAACAGTCTTACAATAAAAAATTATTGCAAGAAATTCTAGCTAAAAAGATTCAACTTATCGATTACGAAGTACTTAAAAACAAAGTAGGAAAACGTTTAATCGGTTTTGGACGTTATGCTGGTATCGTTGGTTGTTACAATGGTTTTAGAGCGTTTGGGTTAAAAAATAACTTGTATACACTGAAAAAAGCTTCTGAATGTCACGATCGTAAAGAATTAGAAGAAGAATTGAAAAAAGTGGTGCTTCCTGCAAATACAAAGGTAGTAGCTACTGGTTTCGGTCGCGTTGGTTTTGGTGCTAGAGAAATATTACACTTACTTCCGATCATGGAGGTGGCTCCAAATGAATTCTTAACGCAAAGCTTCAACCAAGCGGTATTTACGCATTTAGAAGTTGGAGATTATTACGCGCGTAAAGACCGTAAAGAGTTTGAGAAGAAAGATTTTTATACAAATCCTAGCGAATATAGATCAATTCTTTCGACTTATACTGACCAATCCGATATGTATATAGCTTGTCACTTTTGGTCGAATAAATCACCAAATTTGTTGACCCAAGAGGATTTACAAAAAGAGAATCTTCGTTTACAAGTGGTTGCAGATATTTCATGTGATATCGCAGGACCAATTGCAACTACGTTGAGACCAAGCACCATTGCTGATCCAATTTATGGGTATATTCCACAAACAGGAGAAGAAGTAGTATATAATCAAGAAGGTGCTATCACTGTTATGGCTGTAGATAACCTTCCATGTGAATTGCCAAAAGATGCTTCTGAAGATTTTGGAAATGATTTTATTCAATTCATTTTACCAACTTTCTTTAATGGTGATCCAGATAATATCATCGGAAGAGGTAGTGAAACAACGTTGGATGGTGAGTTGACAGAGGGATTTGCATACTTACAAGAATACGTAAATAGTTAAAACGTCAGACTGAAGTCGAATTTATTGCCAAATTGAGCATAGTCGAGGTCTGAATTGATCATAATATGGAAAAAGGAAATAAAAAAATAATCAGAGGATGGGTATTTTACGACTGGGCAAACTCAGTGTATAACCTTGTTATCTCTTCTGCTATCTTTCCTATATTTTATGATACTGTAACCACAAATAACTTTAAAGCAAAGTTTTTTAAAACTACGATTGAAAAGGCAAAAGAATTAGAACTACCTGAAGGAGTTAATGTAAAAGTTGATTTTTTAGGCGCTCAAGTGACCAATTCCGTGTTACTGTCGTTTGTATTATCCGCATCATTTCTTTTAGTTTCATTTCTTTCACCTATGTTATCTGGAATAGCAGATTATACTGGTAGCAAAAAGAAATTTATGCGTTTCTTCTGTTATTTAGGTTCATTAGCTTGTATTTCATTGTTTTGGTTCAATCCTGACCACATCGAATTAGGGATGCTATCTGTCTTTTTTGGGAGTATAGGTTTTTGGAACAGCTTAGTGTTTTACAATGCTTTTTTACCCGAAATCGCAGAACCACAAGACCAAGATAAAATTTCTGCACGTGGATTTAGTATGGGCTATTTTGGTTCGATGCTCCTATTGGTGCTTTGTTTAGTCTGGATTCAAGTGCTCGAATTACCAACAAAATGGTGTTTTGTTTTTGTGGGCATATGGTGGATTGGATTTAGTCAACTAACCTATCGCGCATTACCCAACAATGTATATGGTAGAAAACCGAAACGTGGTTTATGGAGAGGTTTTAGAGAGTTATATATCGTTTATCGTAAATTCAAGAAAACACAGCGTTTAAAGAAATATTTATATTCATTCTTCTTTTTTAATACGGGAGTACAAACGGTAATGTTGATGGCAACTATTTTTGCATCAAAAGAAATTAATTGGCCTAAAGGTGGTGAAAAATCGGGATTGATAATTGCAATTCTATTAATTCAAATTTTAGGTGCGCTTGGAGCATTCATCATGTCTCGTTTATCTGGAAAGATTGGAAATATAAAGACTTTGATGATTTCAATTTCGATTTGGTTAGGAATCTGTGTGGGTGCTTATTTTATTATAACGCCAGTTCAGTTTTACATTTTAGCTGCAACAGTAGGATTGGTTATGGGGGGAGTACAAGCCATTGCGCGATCAACCTATTCAAAATTCTTACCTGAAACAAAAGACCATGCGAGTTATTTTTCGTTTTATGATGTGACTGAGAAATTAGGTATAGTACTTGGAACGTTCTTTTTTGGAATAATTGAAGCATTAACAGGTGACTTAAGATTCTCTGTAATTTCAATCGGAGTTTTCTTTTTAGTAGGATTTATTTTACTTTGGTTTGTACCTAAAGAAGAAAGAGTTCTTGGACGTCGTATAGGAATTAATGAATAATGAGTAAGTATAGTGTCATAATTCTTTTTATTGCTGTCTGTAATATGTTTTTTGCACAGCGTGATAAAGTATATACCGATATCGACGACGCTCTAAAAAGTCCATTGAATGTTTATAAGCTCGATTTAAGTTATACTAAGCTTAAAAAATTACCAGATGCTGTTTCTCAATTAACAAACTTAGAAGAATTAAATGTTGCACAAAATAGGTTGACAACGCTACCAGAATCCATCGGGAAGTTGGTTAAACTGAATTACCTGCATGCCTCAAATAACAATCTCTCTAAACTTCCAGAATCTATCGGTAAATTGATTAAGTTAAGAACTTTAAATGTCAGTCATAATCAATTGTCTGTACTTCCGGTATCTATCTGCGAACTTAAAAACCTAAAAGAATTAGATATCTCAATAAACAAAATTATTGCTTTACCCGAAAATATTGGTTTATTAACCAATTTATTTTGGATTGAAGCTAGTAATAACCGTTTGACAACTTTACCAATTACTATGGCAAGTTTACCTAAATTAGAAGGTTTAAGTCTATCCATTAATCGATTTGTAGTTTTACCTTCAATTCTTACTTCAATCAAAGAATTAAAAACATTGAATTTAGGTCGAAATAAAATTTCAATTATCCCTTCAAGTATTGGAGATATGAAAAGTATTACTCGTTTGGATCTTCAAGAAAATGGAATTAAAGAACTGTCAAAAGATATTAGTAAGTTGATTAACTTGGTATATTTAAATTTAAGTTATAACCCACTTGTTAAATTAGATGAAAGTTTTGCTCAATTAACTTCGTTGAAGGAATTAGAAATGACATTCTTAGAAATGCCTGTATTTCCCGATGTTATTTCGAGATTATTTTACTTGGAAATTTTAAATTTAGGGTATAATAAAATTTCAGTTATTCCAGATGCGATTTCTAATTTGGTAAACCTGAAAGAGCTTTATTTAAATGACAATATGTTAAATAAATTACCGAATACTATAATTGAACTTACAAGTTTAACGCGTTTAGATGTTCAGTCTAATAAATTGAAAGCAATTCAAGATGATATTTGGACGATGCCAAGTTTGAAATATATCAATATTGAAGGAAATAAAGGAATAAAACTTACTACAGAACAACGAAAAATTCTCAAAAAGAAAAGTGAAGAAGTATTTTAATGTGTTAAAATTATGTGGCTTTTTCGTTTTTGATGATTTTCCAGAAAAGTGTAGGTAAGAAACGTTTGAGATAGACAGCATAGATTTCGCGGTTACCTATTAACACTTCTTTTTTCTTTTTTGAAACGGCAATTAAGATTTTATTCACACATACCGAAACAGACATACCCGTTGCTTGGTTATGGTCCATTTCATTGTGTTTTTCCCCATTGCCGTGAAGGGCAGACATAGAAATAGGAGTGTTGATTTTTCCGGGACACAAAATGGTGACTGAGATGTTGTTTTTTTCTTCTTCTAAAAGTAAACTTTCGTAATATCCATGCAATGCATGTTTAGAAGCGCTATAGGCGGAACGAAGAAAGAATCCAAATTTTCCAGCGACACTCGAGGTTACAATTATATGTCCGGATTGTTGTTTTCTTAAAAAAGGAAGGACTGTTTTTGTTAATGCAATATTTCCAAAGTAATTGATTTCCATGATTCTTCTATCTACTTCTATGGATGTTTCATGTACTTCCGAACGTTGGCTTAGTCCTCCATTATTGAACAACATATCAAAACGACCATAGGTTTCCAAGATTGATTGAAAAAGGGAAGGAAATTCACCTTGTTTTTCTAAATCGAGGGGTAAGACTAAATGTCGAGTTGGTTGATCCATTTTCTTAAGAACTTGTTGCAATGCTTCTTTGTTTCTTGCAGAAAGTACGACCTGAGCACCTAACTGACTCAATTGAATAGCTAGTTCTTCTCCAATACCTGAAGATGCACCTGTGATCCAAACAACCTTATTTTTGAAGTAGTTCATGCTTGTAAAATTAATTAAAAGTATTTGTTAGACAAAAGTCGCTAGCCAAAACTTATTTATCTAAAAGTCTTGACTTTTTGGGTAGTTTAAATCTTTAATTTTCTACTAAATTTGTAACTAACTAATAAATCGAGAATGAAAATAGGTTTAAAAGCAATTGAAAAGAAAATATTTGGTTTTTCCATCGAAGAAATAGAGAAATGGGCATTGAAAATAGGTACGGATCTATTATTGTCTATCGTGATCTTAGTTGCAGGATTTTGGTTAGCAAATCTCGCTTCTAAAACGATTCGACGTGTCTTAAAACGTAGCAATACCGATGAGAGTTTGGTGACATTTTTGTCTAGTTTGACCTCTACCGCTTTGAAATTGTTAGTTGTAGTAACGAGTATTACCCAGTTTGGTATTCAAATGACATCCTTTGTAGCCTTGTTAGGAGCTGCAGGTTTAGCGATTGGTATGGCGTTTTCAGGGACCTTGTCCAATTTTGCAGGTGGAGTAATGATTTTGGTTTTTAAGCCATTTAAAGTAGGTGATACGATTTTAGCTCAGACAGCACAAGGTGTTGTGAAGGAAATACAAATTTTCAACACACATATTTATACCCCAGATAATAAAGTGGTTATTTTACCAAATGGTCCGATAGCAAATGGTAATATTACGAATTTAACCAAGGCTGAAAATAGAAGGGTAGACTTAATCTTTCATTTATCATATGGAGAGAATTTTGAGGAAATGAAATCTATCTTGTTGGATTTATTTAAAGACGACGAGCGTGTTTTACAAGACCCCCTTCCGTTTGTAGGTATTGGCGCGTTGACTACTATTTCCCTTGAAATTCATGCACGTGTATGGACTCAAAAAGATAACCATACTCCGGTATTTTATGCGTTGAATGAGAAAGTATATACAGAATTAACAACGCGAGGAATTCAGTTTCACCACGAAAATGCAGTAACAAAAGCTTAATTGGTATGTTTTCCTCTGAATTAATTGAAAAGTACGCAAAAAGTAATCACTTCGGTGAATTAATTGGTATGCATTGTGAGATTCCAAAAGCTGGAAAAGTACATTATTATATTACCATTGAAGACAAACATTTGGCTACGCCAATCGCGGCACATGGAGGAGTAATTGCTTCGTTGATGGATGCCGCTTTAGGAGTGGCATGTTTGAGTGCGGTAGTAAATGACAATAAAGTTGTTTCGACGTTAGATTTATCCCTAAGGTATTTAAAACCTGCGATATTGGGTGCAAAGATTGTTGCGAAATCGGAAGTAATTTCGAAAGGTAATCGAATCTTAGTATCCGAAGTGAAGGTGTATCATGGGGAGACTTTGATTGCTACTGGATCAGGAACATTTAATGCGTATCCGAAGGAGAAAGCGGGGTATTGAGTGACTCTTCGACAAGCTCAGGAACCGACGAAGTGATGAGTAACGCTTTGGAAGAAAATGAAACCGAAGTGTGATGGATAATTTTGTAAATTTTCCCTTATTAAGGAAGGATAAGAGGGAGGTGACTTTTTATTAAATTAAAACAACCTCTGTAATTCGTTAATCAAAAACTCATTTGTAATTTCTGTAGGAAGCTTTTCAATTTGTGTAGCTATTTCAAATATTTTTTGCGAAAGATCTAATGCGTTTCCATTTTCGTCGATTTGGCTGCTCGCCAAGTTGATGATTTTGATGATTTCTTCTTTGGATTCTTTTACCATTTTCCAGCCTTGAGGGGAGATGAAGATCTGCTGTGCGATGTTGTGTTCAAACTCACTACGGATGGTAGAAAGTAATTCTCCTTGCAATTCTTTGGCTTTCATGCCGTGTTCGAATTTACGCATTACTAAGGAATTAGGAGAAATACGTTCCATAAACAAAATGATGCGTTGGTAAGCTTCCACACGATGAGGTAAGAAGAACTTCGCATTTTCATTGGAGTTTGTAACAACTGGTTTTGGTGGAGTAACTTGTACTGTTGGTTCTACCTTTTGTTGCTGTGATTTCAATACATATACCAAGATGATAGATAAACTAAGGGTTGGTATTATGATTCCGATTAATGATAAAATATCCATTTTTTTGAATTAAGAGTTATGAATGATGAATTGCGCTTTCTTTGATTTTTTCAAGGACACCATCCCAAAGTAATTTGCGTTGTGCTAGAGAGTCAAGAATAAAGTGCTCTGCTTCGTCCCAAAGGGCATCGTCGTTGCTACATAGTTCTTCCGTCATTTTAATCGCTAAGTGACTATGGTGATCGCCATCTACTTCGATGTGTCTATCGAGGTAGTATTTTATCGGTGCAATTTGATCTGGAAATTGATTGTTTAATTCATTGACTAACGAGTAGAACATGTTAGGGATTAAATCTTCGCGACCAAATGTGAAAATAGCAGCTTGTAAGTAAGCCTTGTTCGTATTTATTGTTTTGAACGTAAAATTTACAAAATTTTGCACACTCTCTGGTGTGTTGGCAGCAGTGAAACTATTATCGAAATTTTTAGTCTCCTGAAGTGTTTTGCAGAAAAGTTGAATTTCATCTGTTGAAACATTTGCTTGACCCATAGCATCGAGGTAAAGTTCAAAATGACTTTTTCTTACCCCCTGAGCATCTACATCTGATTCTTCTCCAACTACGATTTCATTGATTAAAAAACGGGTTTCTGGCGCACCAACGGGAAACCATGGAGTTTCCACGCACGTAAGGTTACGTTGTAAGGATTTCAATAAAGACATGAAGTCCCACACTGCGTATACATGGTGTTGCATGAATAACTGAATGTCTTCGATTGTCTTAATTTCTTGAAACAAAGGATGATTCACAATCTCTTCTCGGATTGGTTGTATTTTCTCTTTGATTTGTGTGATTCTTGGATGCATACGTTGTAAATTAGGTTTTCTTTTTAATGTCGCGTAATTTCATGAATGGTACTTCGATGGTCACATAAGTAAGATAAGAAAGTACGATGGTTATCGTCCAAAACAAAAGATATTCATATTCCCAATAACTTGGAAGCACGTGTTTGTGCAGGTAGTTTCCGTGAATCGCATGTTTGATGATCATGTGAATGACAACTGTTAAATTGGTTAGGTACATGGAGTAGGAAATCAAACTTATAAAAGTTACTGCTTTACTAATTTTCGAAAAACGAAATTCTTTCCATTGTGCTAGATAAGGCAAGGAAAAAAAAACGATTAACGATTTAATAATTGGTAACCAAACAACTGTGTATTCACTCGTATTACTCGGATTTTTGAATTTTAAATAATAAAGCGCAATGAATCCAAGTATAGGTAAGATCCACAAATTAGCTTTGTTCCAGATTTTAGGGAAATAAAACGAGATGTAAGCTGCTAATACACCGAACATAATAGAGTCCAAACGAGGGAGTACTTGACGTGTGATTTGCAGGTTTAATTCTTCAAAATCAGTAAGATTAAGTGTTCTGAAAAGGTATAGTCTGTATCCAATAATCGCTAGGATTCCTGCGAAAAGAACGATCAAGGTTGTGTTTTTAATCGACGTTTTACTAACACGAAGCGCAAGAAATAGTGCAACTGGTGTTAGAAGATAAAACCATTCTTCAATACTTAAACTCCAAGATTCAGCGAAGAATAAAGGTAATTTATGATTCAAATTTTGCGTGAAAATAAAATAACGGTACCAATCGGAGGGTACTCGATCAGCTTTGTAAATGAAGGTATAGATTAACACGAAGCTTAAAATAATAAAGTAGATTGGGGCAGTACGTAACCATCTGCGCGACCAGAAATTTAGCAATACAGGGAAGGTAGGTTTTTCTTTTTCAACGATTTTAATCAATATTCCACCAATTAAGAAACCACTAAGCACAAAGAACATTGCAACACCATCTAGGGTCACTTTACGAATGATGTCTTTGTATTCTTCAGGAACTAGGATTGCGCTGTGACCAAATACCACGAAAAGTATAGCAAACATACGAAGTAGGTCGAGTCCGAAAACACGCGAATGACTATAGTTTATTTTGAGAAAATTCATTTAAATAGTTACATATTTATAATATCAAAAGTACAGAAATTAAAGAAATAAAAAAAGCGAGTATTCCAATAGAAATACTCGCTTCAATTTATCAAGATTTTATTTTAATTCAAACTTGACTCTAACTCATGTATCGGCTTACGAAACACAATTTTATGATCAAAAACATCCATCACAACGTTGTCTGAAGTGTCAATTGTTCCTGAAAGTATTGCTTTAGATAATTCGTTTAACACTTGTTTTTGAATGACTCTTTTTACTGGTCGAGCACCAAACTGTGGGTCGTAACCAACTTCTGAGATATGATCAAAAGCATGCTCAGTGACAATCAATTTAATGTCTTTCTCTAATAACATTTCTTTTAAATTTGTCAATTGTATCTCAACAATTTTGCGAACATCGCCTTTTGTAAGTGGTGTAAACATGATCGTTTCGTCAATACGATTCAAAAACTCAGGACGTATGGTTTGCTTTAATAACTCCATGACTAATAGTTTAGCTTTTTCTCCTGCTGCTTCTAATTCGCTTTCCATTTTACCATCGAAAGTCTCTTGAATTAGATGAGAACCTAAATTAGAGGTCATGATGATAATGGTGTTCTTGAAATTTACGACGCGACCTTTGTTGTCAGTTAAACGTCCGTCGTCTAATACTTGCAAAAGGATATTAAATACATCAGGATGTGCTTTTTCTATTTCGTCTAACAAAATGATAGAGTAGGGCTTTCTTCTAACTGCTTCAGTTAATTGACCTCCTTCATCGTAACCCACATATCCCGGAGGCGCTCCAACCAATCTACTTACAGAATGTTTCTCTTGATATTCACTCATGTCAATACGCGTCATCGCATTTTCGTCATTGAATAAATATTCGGCTAATGCTTTTGCTAATTCGGTTTTACCAACTCCTGTTGTTCCTAAGAATATAAAGGATCCTATTGGACGTTTTGCATCTTGTAAACCTGCACGTGATCGTCTTACGGCGTCTGATAAAGCTTCGATTGCTTCGGATTGACCAACAACACGTTTGTTTAATTCATCTTCAAGTTTTAATAATTTAGAACGTTCCGATTCAATCATTTTTGAAACCGGAATTCCAGTCCATTTCGAAACAACTTCTGCTATTTCTTCCACGGTAACTTCTTCCTTAATCATTTTGGAGTTCAATTGGATATCAGCTAATTTACCTTTATTTACTTCCAATAAATTTTCTAACTCCTTGATTTTACCATAACGGATTTCAGCTACTTTACCGTAATCTCCTGCTCGCTCAGCACTATCTGCTTGCAAATTAGCATGTTCGATGTCTTCTTTAGATTTTTGAATTGCATCAATTACATCGCGTTCTGCTTGCCATTTTGCTTGGAAGGCATCGCGTTGTTGTTGAAGGTTTGCCAGGTCTTTTCCTAATAAATCTAGTTTTTTGGTATCGTTCTCACGCAAGATTGCTGCTTTTTCAATCTCTAATTGCATGATTTTACGCTCTAATTCATCTAACTCTTCCGGTTTAGAATTTATTTCCATGCGAATTTTGGATGCTGCTTCGTCAATCAAATCGATTGCTTTATCTGGTAAATGTCTATCGGTAATGTAACGTTGTGAGAGTTCTACTGCAGCAATAATCGCAGCATCTTTGATGATTACTTTGTGGTGATTTTCGTATTTATCCTTGATGCCTCGTAAGATGGAAATAGCGTCTTCTGTCGTTGGTTCATCCACTAAAACGGTTTGAAAACGTCTTACCAAAGCTTTGTCTTTCTCGAAATATTTTTGGTATTCGTTTAAGGTCGTTGCTCCAACAGCTCTTAATTCTCCACGCGCTAATGCAGGTTTCAATATGTTAGCTGCATCCATCGCACCGTCACCACCACCAGCACCTACAAGGGTGTGAATTTCGTCGATAAACAAAATGATTTCTCCTTCGGCATTAATGACTTCTTTGACAACAGCTTTTAAACGCTCTTCAAATTCCCCTTTGTATTTTGCTCCAGCAACCAATGCTCCCATATCTAACGAGTAAACGGTTTTAGATTTTAGGTTTTCTGGAACATCACCATTGACAATACGATGTGCTAATCCTTCTGCGATAGCAGTTTTACCAACTCCTGGTTCACCAATTAAAATCGGATTGTTTTTAGTTCTACGAGTTAAGATTTGTAACACTCGACGAATTTCGTCATCGCGACCAATCACAGGGTCTAATTTCCCCGATTGTGCTAATTGGTTTAAGTTTTTTGCATATTTTTCAAGCGACTGATAGTTTCCTTCCGGATTGTTTGAAGTCACCTTTTCTCCATTACGTAAATCCATAATTGCTTGTTTTAAATTTTTTTGTGTAATTCCATTATCTTTCAATAGTTTTCCTGTCGAATCATTGCTGTTAATTAAGGTGTAAATCACTAATTCTATCGAAACAAATTGATCTTCAAATTCTTTCAAATTCCCTAATGCTTCGTTCATTACCTTTGAGAATGCTTGTGAAGCCTGAAGTTGTCCTCCGGTTACTTTCGGATAACCTCCAATAATGCGATCAAGTACTTGTTCTAGGGTAGTTTGATTGACATTAAGTTTTTTTAGTAAATAAGGAGTAACATCTTTATCTACTTCAAAGATTCCTTTTAATAAATGTCCAGTATCAATTGTTCCAAATCCACCATTAATCGCTTGTTGTTGTGCGTTTTGTATGGCTTCTTGTGTTTTAATTGTAAATTTTTCAAAATCCATCTTTTTTAGTTTTTGAGTTTCTAATACACTTTCAATTTTAGTTCCAATTTGATTTCTACTACTTCAATCGGAAATTTTGTCATTAGTTGTTGTTTTTTAATGACTTATTGTCTTGCTTGATGCAAATTTAAGTTACGGGTAATAAATGAAAAATGATTTTTGTTAGGAATGAAGATGATTTGTAGGTTTTACGGATTAAAACAAAATGTGTTTGTTTTAATTAAAGGATTTTATTTTTTTCTAAGATGTTTATTGAAGTACCATTTCTTGAGTATATCAGCTGTAGTAACATAGCAAAATACTATAAGCAACATAACAGAAAGTTGTGTGATTGAAAGTGGAAATAATCCTAACTCTTTGTTTAGTGGAGAATAGGGTAGTAGAATGGTAACAACTAACCCTAATATACTTAATAAGAGTAATATTGTACTAGGTTTACTTTTGAAAAAGTTTTTGTGTGTTCGAATGATAAATAAAATAAACAATTCGGTCAATATGGATTCGATAAACCAGCCAGTTTGAAAAGCGGATTCTTCGACTTTTAATACAAAATATAAGCTAAGAAATGTTATTACATCAAAAATGGAACTGTGTAAACCAAAAATAACCATGTAATTTCGAATGAATTTTAAATCCCATTTTCCAGGTTTGTTTAATTGTTCTTCATCGACATTGTCGGATGCGATGGATAAGTAAGGGAAATCTGTTAAAAAATTAGTGAGTAAAATTTGCTTTGGTAACATCGGAAGGAAAGGAAGAATCAAGGATGCAACAGCCATACTGAACATGTTCCCAAAAGTAGAACCTGTATTAATGAATATATATTTTAAGGTGTTTGCAAAGGTTTTTCTTCCTTCTTTGATACCATCAATAATTACGCCTAAATCTTTTTCCATCAAAACGAAATCAGCAGATTCTTTAGCGATATCCACTGCATTCTCAACAGAAATACCTACATCTGCGACGTGAATTGCAGAAACATCATTTATGCCATCTCCGACATAAGCAACCGTATAGGTTTTCCGAAGCAATTGAATGATTTTTTCTTTTTCTAATGGTTCAATTTCTGCAAAAATATGGGTTTCATTGACGGTTTTAATTTGATGTATATCATTTAACTTTAAAAGCTCAGTACCAGTAATTACATTTGGATTTTCGATCCCTATTTTTTTAGCAATGGAGATCGCAATATGTAGGTTGTCGCCGGTGATAATTTTTAAGCCGATGTTTAGTTTATTTAATTTTTCGATGGTTTCGATGATTCCTTCCTTTACAGGGTCTTCTAATAAGATAAATCCAGCAAAAATCATTTCATTTTCGTCTTTTGCTGAAAGGGTTTGACTGTCCATTATTTTGTAACAAACTCCGATTGCGCGATATCCTTGTTTTCCAAATTCTTCAAACTGCTGATTGATTTTGACTTTGTATAGGGAGTAATCCTCGATAACTGAATCGTCGATTTTGACTTTTGTACAAATTTGTTCAATTTGTGTAAAAGCACCTTTACTGATTAATAGGTTCTTATTGGTAATTTCGATGAGTACACTTAATCTTTTTCGAGTGAAATCGTATGGAATTTCTCCTGTTTTTTTGACGGACGAGTTGTTGGAAATACTTAGTTGTTGTATCGCATTGTCGATGGGATTTTCGTAGCCGCTTTGCATACTTGCATTCCAATAGGCTAAGTTTTTCACTTCATCATCTTCAATTCCAAGTGGATTCGTAATTTGATAAATGGCAATAGCGCCTTCTGTAATTGTTCCTGTTTTGTCAGTACATAGCAAGTCTACAGCTCCTAAATTCTGTATTGAAGAAAGTTTTTTGACGATCACTTTCTTTTCAAGCATTCGTTTTGCACCCGCACTCATTGCAATAGTGGTAATAGCAGGAAGTAATTCTGGAGCCATACCAACTGCAAGTGCTAAAGCGAATAGTGCAGATTCGATGATGTCTTTGTGGTTGATTAAATTGATGGTTAAAATGAAAACAGATAAAACGATGGTGATTTTCATTAAAAAAAATCCAAATTGATTTATCCCTTTTTCAAAATTAGTTTGAACAGTTTCTTTTGTACTTAAAGTGATTTGTCCAAGTATAGTTTCTTTACCTGTTAATAATACGATTGCTTTTGCTTTGCCGCTTACTACATAGGTGCCTTCCCATAAGCAATTAGATCGATGGATTAATTCCGTTTCTTTGGAGGTTGGTTTATTTTCTTTGTAAACAGGATAGGATTCACCAGTAAGTACCGATTCATTGATTTGAAGTTCGTTTTCTTCAAGGATCAAACAATCAGCAGGAATTATATCACCTGCTTTTAATTCAATTATATCACCACATATTATTTTTTTTGACTCAATGACTTTTGGTATTCCTGAGCGGATGACTGTGCATTTTAACGAAACCAAGGATTGTAATTTTTCGACGACCTTACTCGCGTTTCGTTCTTGAAAAAAACTCATAAAACCCGTTGATAATACAATGAATAATATAATTATTACATCGGATAGATCTCCTAAAAATGCTGAAATAATCACTGCAATGATTAATAAGAGCATTAATGGGCTTTTAAATTGAACAAGAAATTGACGGATGTCTTTTAGTATTGGGTGCTCCTTTTTGTTGGTTTCGTGTTTGGTGGCTAACACTTTTTCAACGTATTCATCTGTATAACCTAAGGTGGTATTGTTAAATTTAGTTAACCAGTAATTTGAATCGAATTGCCAAAATTTTGTTTTGTCTATTGGTTCCATTTGAACTGATTATAATAGAGATGAATTTACTAAATGTCGATTGACTAAGTGATGTGAAAATACGGAAAAATAACCAATTAACTCGAGATAGTTTTATAGTTGATTTCTTTCATCATCTCAAGTCAATTTATCTCTATTAGGACTTAGTTCATTTTTATTATCTTTACATTTCAAATTTCAATTCTATGTCAAAAAATCTACCTACTCGAAAAGAAGATTATTCTAAATGGTATAATGAATTAGTGGATCGTGCAGATCTTGCAGAACATTCCGATGTTCGCGGTTGTATGATTATTAAACCGTATGGTTTCGCTATCTGGGAAAACATGAAAGATGTATTGGATGCTAAGTTCAAAGAAACTGGTCACTCAAATGCGTATTTCCCCTTATTTATTCCGAAGTCTTTTTTAAGTAAGGAAGCAAATCACGTAGATGGTTTTGCAAAAGAATGTGCGGTGGTTACGCATTACCGTTTGAAAAACGCAGAAGATGGTTCTGGTATTATCGTCGACCCAGATGCGAAATTAGAAGAGGAATTGATTGTTCGACCAACTTCAGAAACAATCATTTGGAACTCGTATAAAAATTGGATTCAATCCTATAGAGATTTACCAATCTTAATTAACCAATGGGCAAATGTGGTTCGTTGGGAAATGCGTACGCGTTTATTTTTAAGAACTACCGAGTTTTTATGGCAAGAGGGACATACAGCGCATGCAACAAAAGCAGAAGCGATTGTAGAAGCGGAAAAAATGTTGGATGTATATACAGAATTTGTAGAAGATTATATGGCAATGCCAGTTATTCGTGGGTATAAATCAGAAAGTGAGCGTTTTGCAGGTGCGGAAGAAACATATTGTATTGAAGCAATGATGCAAGATACAAAAGCCTTGCAAGCGGGTACTTCTCACTTTTTAGGGCAGAATTTTGCGAAGGCGTTCGATGTGAAGTTTGCAGATAAAGAAGGTAAATTAGAGCACGTTTGGGCAACTTCTTGGGGGGTTTCTACTCGTTTGATGGGGGCGTTGATTATGACGCATTCGGATGATGAAGGATTGGTACTACCTCCAAAGTTAGCGCCGATTCATGTTGTGATTATTCCTATTTATAAATCGGACGAAGAATTTGCTACAGTCTCTTCAAAAGCAAATGAATTAGTTGCGAAATTTAAAGCCTTAGGAATTCGTGTGAAATTCGATGATGATGATAATCGTCGCCCAGGATGGAAGTTCGCTGAATACGAAATGAAAGGGGTTCCAGTGCGATTGGCTATTGGTCCAAGAGACTTAGCAGAAGGTAATGTAGAACTTGTCCGTCGTGACACAAAAGAGAAGTCAGTGGTTACTTTAGAAGGGGTTGAAACACGTGTGCAAACGTTGTTAGATGAAATTCAAGTAAATCTTTTGAAAAAAGCGAAAGACTTTAGAGAGGCGAATATTCATAAAGTAGATACCTATGCTGAATTTAAAGAGCGTTTGGAAAAAGAAGGCGGTTTTTATTTGGTGCATTGGGATGGTACTAAGGAGACCGAAGAAAAAATTAAAGAAGAAACTAAAGCTACTATTCGTTGTATTCCTTTAGATGCGCCGCATGAAGATGGTGTATGTATGGTGACTGGTAAGCCGTCAACACGAAGAGTTATTATTGCTAAAGCATATTAATAGATGTCGGTAAAAGACCTGAGAGATTCCGTTCTGAATTTATTACACGATAAGGTGACGTTGAAACAAGATGTTTTGGCGGTAACTAAAAAGTGGTTTAAAGAATTAAATGAAGTAATCGCTTCGGAAGTAGAAATATTAAAGGGTGGGTTAAAAGATCCGCGTATTCGTATGGAAGCGACTTTTAAAAGCGAATACGAATCGCGAGTGATGATTGGTAGTGATGCACTTATTTTTCATTTGCATACCAATGTGTTCACCATACCGGAAGATAACCCATTATGGAAAGATACATACGTAAAAAAGGATTTTTCTAGAGGATATTTTGGAGTAATCTACGTGTATAATTTTTCTGCGCAATCCATTCTGCAAAATAGAATAGGGGACGAGGGAGGTTTACTTGCAAGGATATACATTAATAAAGAAAATCATTTTGTTATTGAAGGGGTACAACAAGTAGCCTTGCGTTTTCCTAAGATTTCGAAAAATAACATGTCTAAAGAGGTATTGGTA
>CANCJF010000018.1 GCA_947378245.1 Bacteroidota bacterium | reverse complement strand
ATGGAATCATTTTTTGTAAGTTTTTGTTTTGAATCACATTTATTTTTAATAAGTGGTTTTAGTATGTATACGTCTGAACAACACGTTTTATTTTCTGATGAATGATTACGATTACTTGTAACATAGAAATTTAAAGAATCTTTTATAATATAAGTGTCATTGTTAGGACTATTAAAAGGAATACCGAGGTTTAATATTTTAGAGTCTTTATTTGGACTAAAAACAGTTTTATGAATATCATATCCTCCAAATCCATTCAGCCAAGTCGATGAAAAATATAGTGTGGAAGTTTGATTATCAAAAAACGGTGTGATTTCATTTTCTTGAGAATTAATATTTGTAATTTCCTTCACTTTTTTGATAGTTTTACCTGATATGATACCATAATAGATGTCTAATTCGCCTAGTCCATTATTTTTATCAGAACAAAAAAATAAATAATCAGTACCTTTAATTGTACCATAAGCAGGCATTGTAAATGAAAAGTTTTTGTCATTTACTTCACCAATTAATGTGTCAGGATTAGACCAAATACCATTATGGTAATTACTCACTAAAATTTTACAATTTTTACTAGTTAACCTTGCATTACAATTACTGTAATAATAATATTTTTTATCAGTTGAAAATGTACCATTTGATGTATGGTTAATCCTAGAATTAATTGTATTTATTTCATTTAATTGATTTCCATTTTCTTTGTTTACAGTATAAATTTTATTTAAATAATTTTCAGTTGAGAATCCACTTGAATCATCACATTCTTTACATTTTAAGGAGCTAATAATTAATAGATTTCCGTCGATGGCATGGCCAAATTCTGAGTCGTTTGTTGAAAGTCCGTGAATTTTGTTTACTGTATATTTAAGTGTGTCTTTTCTATTGTCTATCGCCCAATTACACGATTCTATTTCGCGCTTTCCTTTATTGACTAATTGAATATACTGATTTTTTTTATTAAAAGTTGTTACATATTTAAAATAATCTAAAGCAATATCGTAGTCACCCTTCTGTTTAAAAATTAATCCAAGATTTAGTGAGGTTTTTGGTTCGTAAATATTTTTTTTATCCAATTTCTGAAGTTTTTCTAACATCAGTTTCGCTTTCTCAAATTTCTTTGTTGATATTAATAATGAAGAGAAATCATCTAAAATTTTACAATCCAAACTATCTTTATTGAGTAGGCTATCATATAACATTTCTGCTTCCTTATAATCTTCTTGTTCTAGATTCAATTGGGCAAGATATAATAGTTCTCTTTTAGACGTTTGTGCCAGAAAAGTAGTTGTTATATTGATAAATATGAATATTATAGATAATCGATACATTTTTTATGCATTATGTTTTTTTCTATTTTTCTTGACCAGATATATTGAATGTTTATTTCAAGACCACCTCGTCCATTACTAGCTTTAGAAAGTTTTGAAACATTAATATCGTAATTTATAGTACTTATAATTTGATTTATTTTTAAACCAAGTTGAAGAAATAAAGCGTCTTTGTTTCTAAAATACAGACCTGAAATTAGTTGATTTTTTAAAGAAAAAATGGAAGTTTTAAATTCACATTTTGAGCCAATAACTAATTCATTATAAACTCCTTGGTGTTGAATATTTAACATTGGAAGTAAGTTTATTATTGGTGAAATTTTATAAACTAATTGAACGAAATGGTGATACCTTGTAAATCTTGGAACTTTTATGTTATAAAATCCCTGATCTGGTTGATTAATATTAAAAACAGCTGAACCTAAATTTAATGTTACTACATCTGAAATTTCCTTTGAATAGTTTGAACCAATTCCAAGTGTAATATTAGATTTTTGCTGTGTTGAATTTTTTTCATTACTTGGGATTAATTCTGAATATGTATATCCATTAAATTGATTGTCAAACATGTAGTTTGAAAAGTTCATTTGGTTATATTTCCAACCTATTTCAAGACCTATTCTAATTTTAGTTTTTTTTTGTAAATTTTGATAGATCGTATAAGCTGGTGTAAATTTCATTTCTAACGTTCTAAATATTCCATCACCCGTAACGTCATGTATGATCAGTCCTCCATATGTCAATTTACGATTATATTTGTTTACAGCATCAAAGGTAATAGCTTGTGTTTGATAAGGTTTTGTTACATTTCTCCACTGATCTTTAGTACTAAGTGAGACTCTAAAGTCACCTGAAAATAAACCCGTATTAGCCGGATTTTGATACATGGAGTTTTCGTTCACTTGTGACCAATGAACATCTTGAGCAATGCTTTTTGCAGAACTAAAAAAAAGAAAAATAAAAAAGATTAAATTTTTCACTTAAATGTTTGTGCTTTAAAGATACTTTTTTTGTTTTATTATCACAGTAATCAAACTTAGTGAAGTGTTTAATTTTAGGTAGTTTAAATTTCAAGAATAAAATTTCAGTTTGTTAACTTATTGTTTAACAGTTTGTTGTATGTGTTGATAACTTGTTTATTAATCGCTATTTACTAGTTCGATTCTAAGGTTATTTTAATGTAATTTTGTTTGTAATATATTATAATTAGAAATAAAGGATGATACGATCATTTTTAAAACGTAAATTAACAGATAATCAGTTGGCAAATATTTTTGTTAATGGTTTATTGGAGGTTATTGATAACGGATTTAAAGATGTTGCGTCATTAATTAATGAAGATACCGCTTTTGAATCGACTCCAAACATATCTTCAGATGCTCATTCAGAATTTACGTTAATTGTAATAGTTGGTAATTTAGTTACTTTGGAATCTAGCTTTGATGCTGATCAAGCGTATCGTGTAGAGCAGTTGATTTATCAAAAATTTGCTGCTATTTTTTCTATGACTGAAACTAGTTTTGAAAATTTAATCAAAGACTATAAGAATTTCATTGCACGTGTAAATCATCCATCTAAAAATATGTTATATGGTATGTCAAAGGCAATCTTTCATAAATATAATTTGAATGATTTTCAAGATGAATATTTTAAGCGTATGCAAGCTCCAAATCCATTGTTTTTAAAACGAATGGATGATGTGATGAGTAATTTTATTTGGGATTGGGAGGTCTTCTTTAAAAAGTATAAACTTTAACCTTTTCTCAAAAAAAAGTGTAAAACACTATTTTTTATTCATATCTAAATACACCACTTTTTTTGTTTCAAAAAATTCATAATCGAAGAATTTTGAAATGTCATTGTATTTAATTTTTTGTTTTAGAGGTTTCATTTCCTCACTCAAATCCCCTCCCTTAAGATATAAAATCCCATTTCTTAATTTATTCTTATTTTCCGCTAAGAATTTACCTTTTACCCATTTTAAAAATGCTGGCATTGCAGTCACTGCTCGACTTACAATAAAATCAAATTGTTCTTTGATATCTTCTGCTCTTGCATGTTGAGTGGTAATATTTTTGATTTGTAATGTTTCACATACTTCATTGACTACTTTTATCTTTTTACCGATTGAGTCAACTAATACAAACTTACAATTTGGAAATAATATGGCTAATGGAACACCCGGAAAACCGCCACCTGTTCCAATGTCTAATATGCGTGAACCATCTTTAAAATTTTGAACTTTAGCAATTGCAAGTGAGTGAAGGACATGTCTTTCGTAAAATTGATCTAAGTCTTTTCGTGAAATTACATTGATTTGTTCATTCCAAAAAGTATAAACTTCTTTTAATTTTGAAAATTGATCTCTTTGTGAAATTGTGAGGTCTGGAAAATGTTTAAATATTAAATCGACATTCGTCATCGTTATACATTATAAATTTGTTCAACTTCGTTTGAGTATTTTGAAAGAATGATTTTTCGCTTTAATTTTAAAGTAGGCGTTAACTCCCCTCCTTCCACTGAAAATTCGTGATCTAATAAGGTATATCTTTTAATTTGTTCAAAACCACCATAGTTTAAATTCATCGTTTCAACTTCTTTTTGTATACGTTCTTTAATTTCTCTATTAAGTATTAATTCAGCGTTGTTTAAATTAGTAACTTTTAACTGCTTGTTGTGTGCCCATTCTCTTAGGTAATTGAAATTAGGTACTATAAGTGCTCCTGGAAATTTTTGACCCTCACCAACAACCATTATTTGTTCGATGAAACGAGATTCTTTGAATTTGTTTTCCATGGCTTGTGGAATAATATATTTACCTCCAGAAGTTTTGAAAATTTCTTTTTTACGATCAGTTATTTTCAAGAATTTCCCTTCAATAAATGTTCCAATATCACCAGTATGAAACCATCCTTCTTGATCAATTTCTTCAGCTGTTTTTTCTGGTAAATTGTAATATCCCATCATTACATTTGGTCCTTTGACAAGTATTTCACCATCGTTTGCTATTTTCACATGAACATCATGTATCAATGTACCAACTGTACCTATACGTATACCATTTTTTATACAATTCACAGAAATTACGGGTGAAGTTTCTGTCAATCCATAACCTTCCAATATTGTAATATCTGCAGCGAGAAACATTTTTGCTAATTTTGGTTGTAAAGCAGCACTACCCGATACAATTGCACGAGTTTCTCCTCCTAGTGCTTCCTGCCACTTAGAAAATATTAATTTTCGAGCAACTGCTAGTTTGATATTATACCAAAAAGTTCTATTGACTACATCATATTGTTCACCTATTTTTACAGCCCAGAAAAACAGCATGCGCTTTAGACCTTTCAGTTCTTCACCTTTAGATATTATTTTTTCGTATACTTTTTCAATCAATCGAGGAACTGCAGTGAACATGTGAGGTTTTACTTCTTTGATATTTTCTCCTATTGTATCCAGTGACTCTGCAAAGTAAATAGCGCATCCCATATACATATATAAGTAATGCAACATTCGTTCGTATACATGGCATACAGGTAAAAATGTGAGGACGCGCGAATGTTGATCACAAGGCATTCTGTCGACACATCCCATGACATTTGATAAAATGTTATTATGTGACAGCATAACACCTTTAGGATTTCCCGTTGTTCCTGATGTGTAAATAATAGTGGCTAAATCTAAGTTTTTTATTGCCGATTTTCTATCTGACAATGTATTTTCATCTATAATTGAATAATTAGAGTGTATTTCAAACCAATGAGGTATGTATGTTTCTTTAGTAAATGAAAATAGATATTCTAATTCAGGTAATTCAGTCTTAATACCGTTGATTTTATTGTATAAATTTACATCTCCAACGACACACAATTTTATCTGAGAATCATTGAAAATGTATTTGTAGTCATCATTAGATATGTTAGGGTATATTGGAACTACGATGGCGCCAATTTGAAGGGAAGCTACATCTAATGCATTCCATTCATAACGATTTGAAGATATAATTCCAACTTTATCACCAGGTTGAATACCTAAAGAAATTAAACCCTTGGAAGTTTTATCTATAAGTTCAATAAATTCTATTGTTGATATAGAAGTCCATTTTCCATTAATTTTTGTAGAAAACATTTTAGAATTTGGGAACTTTTCTAATTGATGATATGGGATGTCGAATAATCTTTTCATAATGTAAACTTCATGGAACGAATTAAATATAATTATTTTTTTTTAAAATTCGTTTTTATTCCATGCTATATATTTTCTTACCTTTTATATATGTTGCATTCGAATAAATAGTATTGTAGTCAGTTTTTGTACTTATTGGAGTTTCTAATACGGAGAAATTGGCATACTTTCCTTTTTGTAAAGTTCCAAATTTTCCCTCTGAAAATGACAAATAACTAACCCAATTTGAAATAGATTTAAGTGATTTAATATAGTCAAGTCTATTATTTTTTGAATAAATTGATAGATTAAAAAAAATGCTATTACTTGATTGATTGGTTCCAAAAACGAAAAGTGGTCTGCTAATATGATTGTATTCGTTTAATAAAATAAAAAAATTATTTTCCTCTAACTTTTTAAGTGAGGTAATATCATTGTCATCTAAATTAAACACATACCAACGATGATCTTTTTTATAATCAGTCAGAGATATTAGTATCGTTGATAAATAAGATTTTACTTCTTTAAAGTTAAGGCCAATTTGTAAATCTTTACTTTTTGCTACTGCACAAGCTTCAGAAATATCTTTCAATTCGTTTTTTGATAAAGTGAAACCTTGTACTTGTAGTTTTGATGTCTTTTTGAATTTATAATTACGAGTGAATGCAATGTTATTACTCGAAGGTGTTAAATTCACATGCCAAACAAGTTCCATTTTTGTTGAGAATTTCAATAAAACTTGCAATTGATTATAGGTCAGATTGTGAATAAATACCTCAGTGATTCCTTGTTCTAAATGTTTGATCTCCATTTCTTTTAAATAGTATTCATCAAATAATGAGTCTAATTCTATATAGCTATTGTAAAATGTAGGTACTATTTCTTTTCCTTTAACATCGTTTATCTCTTCCGCTCTATACTTATTTAAGATTTGTCGTTCTGGACCAATTTCAACAATTTTACCATCTTTTATTGCAATTGCTTCACCTACAGTATTAAGATCATCTAAACAAATGATATTTGCATTGTGTAAAATTAGATCTACTTTTTTCCCTTTCATACAGCTGCTTAAAAGGAATGTAGTTAGGAATAAAATGAAAATTTTCATAATTTATTATGTAATATTTTTTTGATCTTTAAGTAGTCAATTGATAGTAAAAGTATACTCATAGTAAAAGGCATAATTGGGATTTTATACCTTGCAATAGCGCCAAGTACAGGAACGGTTAAACCAATTAATATAGTTAATAGAAGTGTGAAATATAAGCCAAAATATAAATATGGAAGTTGTTTTATTGTTGGTTTTTTGAAGAAAAATAGCACTAAAATTATTAAAACCATGAAAAAAGTATTTTCAATGGCTGTTAAGGCAAAAAAAATATTTTTCACTTCTATCAATGTAGGTCGAAACATACCATTTACAATTGCTTGAGGTGTGTTTTTGAGGTAGGACCAAGCGGTATCATCTAATTCTCCTAGCTTGATAGTGCTTCCAGCTTTTGTATCTCTAGCAACATTGATGAAATCTCGTTGTTTATATTTTAAATTTCCTGTTAAGTCGATACTTTGATTTATATGTTTTGCATTGAATACTAGGACAATCAAACCTATATTCACCATGAAAAATGTCCATCCTATTTTTTGAAGTTTAAAATAATAAATCATAATCCATGCTAAGACACTTGGAATTAGCACGATAAGAACATATGTTTTTGTGATTGCCAATAAACCTAATGTTCCTAATACAACTAAAATATATTTAATGTTTTTTTTAACATATATTACACGAGTAAAAGCAAAAACAAATATTCCAATTCCAAATATGAGTATGCTTTCTTTCAAAATTCCTGACCCCCAAAATAAAACTGAAGGAATTAAAAAACAAGCGAGGATTAGTTCTTTTTTACGTTCACTAAATTCATAAATGTATGTTCTGTAAATCCCTGTTAAACCGATGAAAGATAATGTGGATAAGACTAAGGTGTGAACATGATAATATCCAAATGAGAATAAGTAAATAACAGCATTAAAACGAATTACAGTTCGGTTGTCGTTAAAAACATTTGAAGCATGAGGTTTGAACCAATAATTTGTCTCTTTTAAATGATTATGAATTTCTGAGGACTCATTTTGAATCCCGAATATTATTTTCCAAAATCGTACTTGATGATGATGATATACGTGATCATATAAATACTTTGCATCATCAAAGTATTTAAACACATCTGCGGTTTTACGATCAGTATAATAGTATGTATAAACATAGTAAACAGATATTCCTAAAATAAATTTTAATGTGAATAAAATGCTTAGTGTTTTAAATGAAATACCTGAATTTTTAAAAAACGACCATCTTTTCAGCATGAAAATACTGAGTAGAAAATAGAATATAATACAGATAATTTCCAAAAATGGCTGAATTTGTGTGCGTCAAAGATACACAATCTATTTTCTTGTGTATTTATGGTATAAATTGAGTGCTTTTGATTTGTCTATCATTGTTAACAAGCAAAAGTAAAGTAGTGGAAGTAATGGCGCTTTGTACCTCACTAAATTACCTAAGACAGGTACTAATAAGCCTAAAAAGGTGAAAGTAATAACAATAAAAGTTCCAAAAGAAAAAATGATTAATTGTTGATTGGAATTTAGTTTGCGAGGAAAGATAAATAGAGCTATAAATAACAGAATAAATAATAAGTTCTCAAGCGCAGGATAAATCGTTAGTATTGAATTTACTTCAAAAATATGAGGTCTAGAAAATCCATTGCTTAGTCCATATGGTATACATAAGAAAAAGTTTGATAGTTGACCATCCATTTTTTTTGTGCTAATTAAACTTTTTGCATTTGCTAATCTTGCTTCGTATTTATAATCAGCTTGTTTAAATCTTAACATTTCTAACAGGTTGTAATTTTTGCCCAATACATTTTTGTTGTATGAAATTTGATTGACACGATCGTATTCTTTTTTTTTTTCGATTTCTGTTTTGTTTTCATAATTATATTTTATTGGATTATGAGTCAGACTCCAAGTAATAATAATACAGATTAATGACGCGTAGCATGTAAAAAATATCAATTTAATTTTTATTGTTTTTAGAATTTTAATGAATACTATACATAGAATTGAAGGTAATATAAATCCTAGGAGGTACGTTTTGGAAATCAATAATGCAAAGCATCCGATTATAAATCCAATTGAATTTTTTAAGTTCAAAGTGTAAATTAATTTATTGCCGAAATAGATTAACATTGCTAAGCAACAAAACGTGATAGTTTCTTTTAGTAGGCTTGAAGTCCATAGAGCAATAGATGGTAGAAAAAATAATACAATGAAAAATAGTTTTTTCCACTCTAAATATGAAGCTAATGTTTTATATATTGTCAAAGTTGCTACGAAAGATATCGAACTTATATATAGAACACTTAGTATTAAATGATTGTTAGTGATTAGGTTAAGTATGCTAGAAAGAATTATGATAGTTTGATTGTCATTATATATTCCATATGAATTTGGTTTTACCCAAAATTTCATTTCATGGTAGAGGTCTAAAGTTTGAAGGTTATTAGGAGTTTTCCCCGTCAGAATATTAAAAAAATCGTTCGGTGATTGTTTAAATATTAATGCTAAATGCTTTCCATCTTCAAAATATTTATATATATCGCTTACTGTATTTTCAGTATAGTAATACGTGAAAATAAACCAAAGAGTAATTCCTGAAATTGTTTTAATGAAAAACGAGAAAAGTATAAGGTTAGTTGAAATTTCAACGGTTTTAAAGTGTTTGTTTTTTAGAATAGTGTATATACAAATTAGGAAAAATAAAAGGTAAATGAAGTATTCCACAGGTCTGATTTTTTTCAAAGTTATAAAGAACTTTTTATTTCGCTATTTTTTGATAACTCTGTGTATATTTTTCTAAATTCTTGGTTTGTTTAAACTAGTATATGCGTATTTTTGTTACTCTTAAAAACAAAAGCATGGAAAGTACTTTACATCAAGAAGCAACAGTAGAGCAAGCAATTGAACTTGGGTTACGCGCGGATGAATTTGAAATGATTAAGAACATACTTGGTCGTACACCAAATTTTACTGAAACAAGTGTGTATTCAGTAATGTGGTCGGAACACTGTTCCTATAAAAACTCAATTTACTGGTTGAAACAGTTGCCAAAGGATGGACCTCATATGTTGGTGAAAGCAGGTGAAGAAAATGCAGGACTTGTTGATCTTGGTGACGGTATCGGATGTGTTTTTAAAATAGAATCTCATAATCACCCTAGTGCTTTGGAACCTTATCAAGGTGCAGCAACAGGTGTTGGAGGTATTAATCGTGATATTTTTACAATGGGCGCTCGTCCAATTGCTCAGTTAAATTCTTTACGTTTTGGAGATATAGACTCTGATCGTACCAAATGGTTAGTGAAAGGGGTAGTAAAAGGGATTGGAGATTATGGGAATTCATTCGGTATTCCAATTGTCGGTGGTGAAGTTTTTTTCGATAGCTCATACAACCAAAACCCACTTGTAAATGCTTTTTCAGCAGGTCTAATAGATACAAAAAAAGTTATTTCAGCAAAAGCTAAAGGTCCAGGTAATCCAGTTTATATTGTTGGTTCTGCAACAGGAAAAGATGGTATTGCTGGAGCTGCATTTGCATCTAAAGATATCACTGAAGATTCTGCTTCTGATTTACCTTCTGTTCAAGTGGGTGATCCTTTTCAAGAAAAATTGTTACTAGAAGCAACAATGGAATTAGCTGAAACTAATGCTATTGTTGGAATGCAAGATATGGGGGCTGCTGGTATTACATGTTCTACATGTGAAATGAGTGCTGGTGGAGGAGTAGGTATGGATATCTTTTTGGATAAAGTGCCAACTAGACAAGAAAATATGTTGCCTTACGAGATTTTATTGTCTGAATCTCAAGAGCGTATGCTAGTTGTAGTTAAAAAAGGAGAAGAAGAAGTTGTAAAATCAATTTTTGATAAATGGGATTTACATGCAGAAGAGATTGGTGTTGTAACTGATACAGGTCGTGTTCGATACCACATGCATGGCGAAATCGTTGGAGATGTTCCAGCTGAATCACTTGTTTTAGGTGGTGGAGCTCCTCAAAATCAACGTGAATATTCAGAACCTGCTTATTTTCAAGAGTATAAAAAGTTTGACATTAATAATGTTCAACAACCAGAAGATTTAAAACAAGTTGCGATGTTCTTATTGCAACATCCAAATATTGCTTCTAAACGTTGGGTATATGAACAATATGATTCAATGGTAGGCACCAAAAATATGGTGACAAATCAACCATCTGATGCAGGTGTTGTTAATATTAAGGGAACAAATAAAGCATTAGCAATGACAGTGGATTGTAATTCACGTTATGTAAATGCAGATCCTGAAGTTGGAACAATGATTGCTGTTTCTGAAGCTGCTCGAAATATTACTTGTGCTGGTGGAGAACCAAGTGCTATAACAAATTGTTTAAATTTTGGAAATCCATACAATCCAGAATCTTATTGGCAATTTGTAGGTGCAATTAAAGGTATGTCTACGGCATGTTTAAAATTCGCTACTCCTGTTACTGGCGGGAATGTTTCTTTCTATAACCAATCTGTAATCGGTGGAGTAGAAGTGCCAGTTTTTCCTACACCAACAATCGGAATGATCGGGGTATTAGCAGATAAGTCTAAATTAATGACACTAGATTTTAAACAAAAAGGAGATTTAATTTTTATTTTAGGCGATACAGTTGAAGACATTTCTTCTTCAGAGTATTTGGCTTCATATCATAAAATTCTAGCTTCTCCAGCGCCTCATTTTGATCTTGAAAAAGAATATGAGTTACATCAAGCTATTAAAGGATTAATTAATAATTCATTGGTTAATGCTGTTCACGATTGTTCTGATGGTGGCTTATTTGTAACATTGGCTGAAATGTCATTCCCTAGAGGCTTAGGATTTGATATCGTTACTGATTCTGAAATTCGTGAAGATGCATTCTTATTTGGTGAATCACAAGGTCGTGCTGTAGTTGCTCTTACCGAAGATCAGGAAGAGACATTTATTGAATATATGTTATCTACTGGTGTAAACTTTACGTTATTAGGACATGTTACTAAAGGTAAGTTTGTTATTGATGACGAACACTACGGTTTCTGTCACGAAGCAAAAGACATTTTTGATAATGCTTTAGCAATGAAATTAGAAAAATAATTAAGAATATCTTAAATATACTATAAAGGTCGTATTACTATATACGACCTTTTTTATGCACTTATAATTTCTTTTAATTCTAAAAGTTCTTTTACTTTTTCAGCTTTCCCAAGTGATTGATATGAACTAATTAGATTTATAATTATTCGTTGTATTATTGTAGTATGTGAGCAAGGTTCAAAATATTCCTTTTCTTCGGATAGTTTTAAATCGTTTAAAAATTTTCGTATATCGCTCTCATACAAAATACTACCTTCTGAAAATGCATTAATGTAAAAAAATACACCAGAATTTGTGTTGTTTCTTAAT
Organism: Bacteroidota bacterium; assembly: GCA_947378245.1. Lineage (GTDB taxonomy): Bacteria > Bacteroidota > Bacteroidia > Flavobacteriales_D > Crocinitomicaceae > CANHVK01. The sequence continues at coordinate 16,983 of CANCJF010000018.1, read as the reverse complement.
AATTGATTTATTTGGTGCTCATCTATATAGGCCAAAATAAAATGATTCGGTAGATTTACACCATAAATCGGAATATTTAAAGATTGGGCAACATTACTATATAGAATACTTAAACTTAATGGGTTTCCATGTTTTGTTTCTAATACAGTATTTAAATATGAATTCAATGGTGAATGGTAATTTTTATTATCACCTTTGAATTGAAATTGTTGGTAAAATACTTTATTTAATATTTTTACTTTTTCGAATGCTGTTTGTTGATCATTGATTTCTACCCATACTTTTTGACGTATTTCTTCAATTTTCGTGCGTAATATTCTCGCATTTATACCTGGATATTGCCATTTACTTATTGAGATCCATGCGTCTATTAAATTAAAGTCGTTTGTTTTTTTCCAGGAAATTAATTCTGCTTTAATTGTACTGAATTGAATTTCATGAGTGATTTGTTCAATTTTTTCTTGATGGATATCACTTAATTCCTGATTTTCCCAAGCAGTCTCTAAAAATGGAATTATTTCTTCTCCAAATGATAGAATTTTTGTTTGTACATGTGCTACTATCTCTTCATCAGAATCATCTAGAAGATTAATCAATGCAAGTATGGAATCTTTGTTCAACATATTGCAAAAATAGTATCATTCAACTTTATATAGAACGTGATGATTATTACTTATAAAAGTTGATATGTTAATTGACAATTAAAGTAAAGATTCTATGATTTTGTCCATAGTATATCCTTCAGCTTCTGCTCGGTAATTTCTAACTAATCGGTGTCGTAAGATCGGTTTAGCAACAGCTTTCACATCCTCAATATCAGGAGACAACTTTCCTTTTAAAACCGAATGACATTTTGCACCTACAATTAAAAATTGAGATGCACGAGGACCCGCGCCCCAAGAGATATAATCTTTTGAAATTTGCGTAGTAAATTGGTTTTCTTTTCTTGTTTTAGATACTAGTTGAACAGCATATTCTAATACATTATCACTTACAGGTATTTTACGAATTAAATTTTGATATTCAATAATTTGTTCAGAAGTAAGTACTTGATTTACTTTAATTTCTTTATCTTCAGTTGTAGATCTCACAATGGCTAATTCCTCTGTGTAACTTGGGTAATCTACCCAAATATTAAACATAAATCTATCTAGCTGAGCTTCAGGTAGGGGATAAGTACCTTCTTGTTCTATTGGATTTTGAGTAGCTAAAACAAAAAATGGATTAGGTAAACGATGCGTAAAACCTGCTGCTGTTACAGATTTTTCTTGCATAGCTTCAAGTAAAGCGGCTTGAGTTTTTGGTGGAGTACGATTAATTTCATCCGCTAAAATGATATTACTGAAAAGAGGACCTTTAATAAATTTAAATGCTTTGCTTTCATCTAAAATTTCTGATCCGATTATATCAGATGGCATTAAGTCAGGTGTAAATTGAATACGATTAAAATCTAAACCTAATGACTGTGCTATAGTATTTACTAATAAAGTTTTTGCCAATCCTGGCACACCTATTAATAAGGCATGACTTCTTGAGAAAATGGAAATTAATACTTGATCAACAACTTCATCTTGACCAACGATAATTTTATGAATTTCATTTTTTAATCGTTGATAATCTTCAACTAATTTTTTTGCTAATTCTACATCTCCCATAATTCAACTTAATTAGTTTTCCAAGAATATTTAAAGTTACAATCTTCATATTCTTTATCAACTCTAATATAGGCATTTCCAATTTTAGATTTAATCCATCTAGCAAGTATTTTTTCTTTTTTGTCATTTTCTGTAGCCCGCTGAATCAATGTGTAATCTTGCTCCAAATTTGCTTTGTGAGGTCCAATACGATTCATTAATCTAACAATACGAATACCTTGTTTCTTTTCATTGAAATCAAAATATAAACTTGGTGTAGTTAAATCTCCGGTGTTTAAGGAATTAGTTAAAATAAAGATTTGTTGATCAATTTGATTTAAATCTTCCATGCTCCAACCTTGTTCTCCTGTTATTGGATTTGTAATGATTCCTTTATTGTGGCGTGTGTTATTGTCATTTGAATAAGTCAATACTGCTTGTTCCCAAGTTAGTTGGTTTTGTTTTAATTTTGAGTAACATTCTTCCATTTTGGTACTAGCATCTGTCAAACTTTGACGATTAAATTCAGGTACTAATAAGATATGTCTACAAGTATAATCATCACCTTTGCGATCCAATAGTTGAACAATATGATATCCATAGTCAGTTTCAAAGACATTGCTAATTTCACCTGGTTTTAATCCAAATACTGCAGCTTCAAATTGTGGTACCATCATGCCTCTTGACGCTGTCATTTGTCCACCCTGGGAAGCACTACCGGGGTCTTGAGAGTGAATTCTTGCTTGAGTTTCAAAACTTTTACCTTTCATTATATCTTCACGAATATCCTTTAGTTTGTTGATCGTTAATTGTCGATCATCTTGAGTTATTTTTGGAAAAATAACAATTTGTTGGATACTTATTTTTGCATTAATATAAGGAATACTGTCTGGGTGTAAGTTTTTATAGTACTCTTCGATTTCTTTAGGAGTTATACTGCTTGATCCTGTGATTTGTCTTTGCATTTCTTCAGTCATCAATCTGTTTTTAATCAATGGTCGAAATTCGTTTTTTATTTGGGTAACAGTCTTGTTATAAAACTCCTCCATCTTTTGTCGCCCACCAATCTGTTGTTCAATTACACGAATACGATTTTCCATTTCACCATCAACATGTGCATCTGAAATTTTGACACTATCTAATTCTGCTTGATTTAAAAATAGATTTTGCATGAGCAATTTTTCTAATAATTCACAATTTAAAGCACCTGAATTTATTTTATTACTATCTAATTCTTGTGTTCTTTGCGAATCTATGTCAGATTGTAATATTACATTTTCCCCAATCTGAGCAACAATCTTATCTAAAATAAGCGGGTTTTGTTGAGCAAATATTTGTGATGTTATAAATACTAGGAAAATGGTAACTTTCATAATTTAAAATGTAATAAATTAATTAGAATCTAGAGAATATATAATTTGCTCATTGATAGTAAACGTATATTTTTTAGCTAACTCATTTAGCCATTCTTGCTCTAAATAATTTTGATAATCAGAAGTAATCAATCCTTTTGCGTCTATGAGTAATTTTGGTCCAGCAGGTATTAATTGGCTAACTTTAATGACATAATATTTTCCGCCAAATTCATAAATTGGATTTGTTCCTATTTTAAATGCTCTACCTTTTAAATACGAAACTTCATTTATTTCATATTTATTTGTTTTAACTTTTAAATTTAACTCTGATTTCTCATTTAATTTTGCAAGGATATGTTTAGACGTTATAGTGTCATTTTTTAACATTTTCACTACTTGATTAGCAATAGATTTATCTAAACATTCATAAACCATAGCGTCAATTCTATCTTTCCATTGGTAATTAACTTTATGATTTTCATAGAATTTTTTCAGACCTAAAGTGTCCTTATTAGCTTTATTCCAAACCTTATCAGTCATAATTTCATATAATAACACGCCATCATGATATTCTTGCATTAATGCTTTAAAATCAGGATATTTTTTTTCTAACTGTGAATCTTCATACTTTAAAATCTCTGATGATACCCAAGAATTATACTGTTTACTTATTAATTCTTTGTTGTTTGTTTTTGCAATGCTTCGATAATTAATGATGAGGTAATTAGCAAATTGTTTTTGTGTGTAATTTTGGCCATTTAAAGTAAATAAAACATTGTCTTTTTTCAATTTTATTGCATTCCATTTACCTTTGTAATAATTAGAGTCTATATTTTTTATAAACCATTTCAATTCTTTAGTGCTTAAATCGATAAAGTTATATTCAATTTTCAATTTGTTAATTAAAACTGTTTGTGTCTTTTTAGAACGATCATCTCGATTAACTTTTGATTGTAGTTCTTTTTTCATAGATTCAAAAGATGCTAAAGGACTTATTTCCAATCTTTTTATAATGTGAAATCCATAATCAGTTTGTAAGGGTAAAGAAAAATCACCGTTATTTTTTAATTGAAAAGCAACTTCTTCGAATTCAGGTACCATACGTGTAGTAGTACCACTTCCAAATTCAGGAAGCTTACCTCCCTTTTCACTAGATCCAGGATCATCAGAAAAGTTCATAGCTAAATCTTCAAATTTTTCACCAGCAACTAATTTTGCATGAATTTCATCAATTTTCTTTTTTGCAGCAGATATTTCTTCTTTATTTGCATCACGTTTTACTGAAATCATAATGTGTGCTGCTTTCATAATTCCTCTTGCTGGTCGTTGATCTACAACTTTGAGAATATGATATCCAAATCTAGTTCTGACAATTGGTGATAATTGTCCAACTGGAGTATTAAACGCAGCTTCTTCGAATGGGAAAACCATCTGAAATGCAGTGAAATAACCTAAATCTCCAGCGTTTGTTTGTGCAGAAGGATCGTCCGAAAGTTCACTAGCTAATTTAGAAAATTCTTCACCAGCTTCAATACGTTTTTTTATTGCTAATATTTTACCATAAGCTTTCAAAGTATCCTCAGGTGAAGCATTGCCTTCTAAACGAATTAGAATATGTGATGCTTTAACCTCTTTTTGTAAACGATTGTAGGCCTCTTCAATTACTTTCTGATTTTCTTGTCTGTCTATTAAATATGGTGTAGACAATGTTTTTCTATAACCTTGTAATTCCTTTTTTAATTTTGGGAGCGTGTCATATCCTAAAGTTTCGGCTTCTAACACTTTTAGTTTAAATTTTTTGTATAATTCTAAATATTCGTCGATAGATTTTTTATCGAATTTTGGTTGTTGATTATTTTTTAAATAAATCTGAAGAAATTCTGTTTTTGAAATCTTTTTATTATTGACTTCAATAACATAATCTTTTTCTTGTGCTTTTGCAGTTATAATTGCAAAGCAAGAAATCAAAATTAGAATTTTTTTTTTCATATTATCTTATACTATAGTTAGGAGCCTCTCTTGTAATTGTGATGTCATGTGGATGAGATTCTTTCATTCCTGCATTAGTGATTCTTACAAATTCTGCACCTTTTAATTTATCGATTGTTGGTGCTCCACAATATCCCATCCCTGAACGTAACCCACCAGCAATTTGGTAGATTACTTCAACTAAATTCCCTTTATATGGTACTCGACCAGAAATTCCTTCAGGAACTAATTTTTTTACGTCATCTTCATTATCTTGGAAATACCGATCTTTTGAACCTTTTTGCATAGCTTCCAATGAACCCATCCCTCTGTAGGATTTGAATTTTCTACCTTCATAGATAATTGTGTCGCCTGGAGACTCTTCAACACCTGCAAACATAGACCCAACCATTACGGTGTCTGCTCCTGCAGCAATTGCTTTTACAATATCACCTGTATAGCGAATTCCACCATCTGCGATTACTGGGATTCCTGTCCCTTCTAAAGCTAAAGCAACTTCATTTACTGCAGTTAATTGTGGGACACCTACACCAGCAATTATACGTGTCGTACAAATAGATCCAGGGCCAATACCCACTTTAACTGCATCTGCTCCTGCTTCTACTAAATACTTTGCAGCTTCTGGTGTTGCAATATTTCCAACAACAACTTGTAAGGCAATATATTTTGACTTTACTTCTTTTAACTTTTCAACTACACCTTCCGTGTGACCATGTGCTGTGTCTATTACAATTGCATCGACACCAGCTTCAACTAAAGCATCGACACGGTCTATTGTATCGTTAGTAACGCCAACCGCAGCTGCAACACGTAATCGTCCAAATGAATCTTTACAGGAATTTGGGTATTGTTTTACTTTTATAATATCTCTGTATGTGATTAACCCAACTAATTTATTATTAGCATCAACAACAGGTAATTTTTCAATTTTATTAGCTTGTAAAATTCCTTCAGCAGTGGTTAAATCAGTTGTATCATTAGCAGTAACTATGTTTGAACATGTCATTACTTCTTTAATCGGTCTATCATTTACTTTTTCAAATCGTAAATCGCGATTGGTAACAATTCCTTTTAAATTCTTATGTTCATCTACAACTGGAATTCCTCCAATTTTGTTTTCTTTCATAAGTTTTAATGCATCACCAACAGAGGCGTTTTCAGAAAGTGTTACCGGATCTAGAATCATTCCACTTTCAGAACGTTTAACTTTACGAACCTCTAACGCTTGTTCAGCGATTGTCATATTTTTATGAATTACACCTATCCCTCCTTGTTGAGCAATCGCAATTGCTAACTGGGATTCAGTGACTGTATCCATTGCAGCAGAAATAATTGGCGTATTCAAATCTATGTTTCTTGTAAATTTCGTTTTTAAAGAAACATCTTTTGGTAAAACTTTGGAGAATGCTGGGACTAGCAAAACATCATCGAACGTTAATCCTTCACGAACTTTGTTGAGGTTTGATAAAGACATAGAACCTATATTAAATATAAAATTCTTGCAAATTTATTAATAATTCTCATCATTTTTGGATTTTAACAATTATTAAACAAAAAACAATGTAATATTGTGTCATAACTGAATTAATATAAAATGAAGCGTATTCTTTTATTGTTGTTTTTTGTTGCTAATTATGCGTTTAGCCAGAAAAATGAAAAATCATTATTACAATTATCCGGAGTAATAGTTTCTTCGGATAGTTTGGAAAATTTACCGTTCTCAACAGTTTTTCATAAAGGTTCTAAAAGAGGAACAGTTTCTGATTATTATGGTTATTTTTCTATTGTTGTTTTGCCTGGTGACACATTATTATTTAAAAATTACGGATACAAAACATCTTCTTACATTGTTCCAGACACTTTAAAAGATGATCGTTATTCTATTATTCATGTTTTACAAGCTGATTATAAAGAGTTACCAGCTGCAATAATTTATCCTTGGCCATCAAGAGAAGCTTTTGCAAATGCATTTTTGGAAATGCATCCATATGATGATGCTTTGAGAAGAGCTCAAAAACAACTTTCAGGCGCAAATCTTGCATTTATTGCAGCTAGTGTTTCTACAGATCCAGGATTGACATACTCATGGCAGCAAAATCAGCAGTTTACTAAAATTTACACTATGGGCCAAAGTCCAGTAAATAATTTGTTCAATCCTGCCTCTTGGAATTCGTTTATCAATTCTTGGAAGTCTGGGAAGTTAGGAAGAGAATAATTATTTCGCTTCTTCTTCTTTCTTCTTTTTATCTTTCTTTTTTTTCTTGGATTTATCTTCCTCAAGTTGAATTTCGTCATCTTCGGATTTTGACTCTTCTTTTTTAATTTCTGGAAAGGTTCTTATTTCTTTTCCTTTTTCATTGAATTCATGTTCTTCAAGTAATAACCCTTTTTTGAAAAGAGATCTTATTTTTAATTTTCGATTTGGATAATATTCCTCAAACCATCCATCTTTTATTCCTTTTTTATAGTTTTCTAGTGTTTGTACAAATCCTTGATAATAATAAGATGTAAATGGTCCGTTTTTAACATCTGTTAACCAATATTCTGTTTTTAAAAGTGTACCATCATCATAATAATAGGTTAACATTCCATCTTTTTTCCCATTTTTGTATGAGAGTTTTTCAATGATTTTACCTTCTTTATTATAGCTTATAAAATAGCCATCTAAATTGCCTTTTGAATAATTTATTGAGCGTTTAATTTTACCTGAATTAAAAAATATTCTCTTACATCCATGAAGTTGGTCATGTAAATAATTTTCAAACAAGGTAGTATCACCTTGTCTATTAAAATATAAAAATTTACCGTGTTTTTGTCCAACTAAATAGTTCATTTCCCATGCCATGATATTTGTACTATCATAATAATAGGTCCATTTACCATTTTCAAATCCTTCTACATGAGTTCGAATTACCATCGGACAACCCGAATTGTATTTTGTTGTATCTGTTCCAACTTCTTTTCCGTTTTGAAATGTAATGAATCTTTCTCTAATTCCATTTTCGTAACAGGTTTCACATTTTCCTGTGTATGGTTTTCCTCCTGCAGTTGAGATAAATGTTTTACTTCGTTCGTCAAATTCAATTTTTGCATTACAGTCAACAACTCCAGGTGTTTTACCACATTGCCATTCTATATATTTTTGACCATTATTCAATATACCTTCATAACATTTCTTCCCCCCTTTTTGGAGCTGCCCAAAAGCTAATAATTGAATAAATAATAAATGGTAAAATATAATTTTATGTATCATTTGTCAAGTGTTGAAAATTCGGAATTGTTACTTATATATTCTGGGACAATATCTTTCATTAATTTAACTATGTTTTTATTGTTTTGAGAGTCATACAAGCTAATCAATTCTTCGATTTTTTCAATAATATTTTCGTTTGATTCTCTTACTTTGGCAATCATAATTTTTGGATGATAGGTTGTAATTGTATTTTCATCTTTTGCAAGTAATTCTTCATATAATTTTTCTCCAGGTCTTAATCCTGTAATTTTAATTTCAATATCTCTTCCTTCAGTTAAGCCAGAAAGTTTAATCATTTTTTTAGCTAAATCAATAATTTTAACAGATTCTCCCATGTCAAAAACAAAAATTTCATTTCCATTTCCCATTGAACATGCCTCAAGTACTAATTGGCATGCTTCGGGAATCGTCATAAAAAACCTAGTGACACGTTTATCAGTTATGGTAATAGGACCTCCTTGTTCAATTTGTTTTTTAAAAAGTGGAATTACTGAACCATTAGAACCAAGCACATTTCCAAATCGAGTTGTTATAAATTTGGTAATTGATGATTTTTGAGTTTGCGCGTAAATTTCTGCAATTCTTTTTGAAGCTCCCATAACATTTGTAGGATTTACAGCTTTGTCTGTTGATATCATTACAAATTTATTTATTTCAAAGCGAATAGATAAGTCGACTAAATTTTTAGTACCTAAAATATTTGTATAAACAGCTTCAGATGGGTTGTCTTCCATTAAAGGGACATGTTTATAAGCTGCTGCATGGAAAACGTAATCTGGTTTAAAAAACTCAAAAAGACGTTCCATTCTTTTGATATTGCTAATATCGCCAATTACAATAGAGAAATTAAAATCAGGGTAATTGTAGAGTAATTCTTGTTCAAGTTCGTACAGCGCAGATTCAGATTGATCTAACAAAATAACAAGTTTAGGATTGTAATTCGTTAATTGTCTAATTATACCGCTTCCAATCGACCCTGACGCACCAGAAACTAATATTGTTTGATTCTGAAGTTCGTTTTCAATTTTTTCTGGATGGAGATAAATAGGGTTTCTACCCAATAAGTCTTCTATTTTAATGTTTTTTATTTGAGAAGTGGTGAAATCACCGTTTATCCAACTTTTTGAACTAGGAACTTGCAATACAGTAACTGAATTTTTTAAGCAGATATCTAAAATATATTTTTGATTTTCATAATTTGGTTTTTGAATAGCGACAATTAATTTATTTATTTTTTTACTGTTAATTAATTTTTCGATATCACTTGTGTGGAATACTTTAATTCCTTGTAAACGGGTATTGCTTAATTTTAAGTTGTCGTCTATATAACCAACAACTTCAAATGGTGATTCAGAATCTTTTTCTATAGTCCTTTTAGTGATTAATCCAGAAACACCTGCTCCATAAATTAATACAAGTTCTTTATTATCGTTGTTTATTTTATGGATAGATTCTAAATAAAATATTTTAACAATAAAACGAAATCCAATAATTAAAGAATAACTTATGAAAAATTCCATAATTAAAATAGAATTGGGCAATAAATGTTGTTGGTCAATTAAATTTGCTCTTAGTATGTTAATTGCAAAGAACACTAATGAAGATGTGCCTATTGTTATAAGTAGTCTTTTTATATCATTGATTGATGTGTGACGAATATGCCCTTGATGAATTTTAAAAGCAAAAAAAACAAGGCATTTAATTAAAATGAAAACTCCAATAGAAATACTAGTTTTACCCCAGAATTCATATTCAACTTTTTCGATGTTAAAATCGAATCGAATGAAATATGCAAATAATAATGATATTATAGACAATGTGATATCGATAGCAAAGATTATCCATCTAGGTGTTTTAGTAATTGGGAAGAGCATTTTTTTAGTTTTTGACAAAATTAATTTTATAGATTGACTAATCATAAAAATATACTTAAAAGGTGAATAATCATTTGATTTATAAAGTAAAAATGATTTTTTTTTAAGAAAAAGTGTTTACTCTACAATAATTTAATTAATTTTGCAAAAGAAATTTAGAATTAAACTATTTAATTTATGAAAAAAATTATTTTATCTGCAGCACTTTTAATATGTGGTTCTGCATTTGCACAAAAAGACACATCTTACAATAAAATAGCAATTGATTTTGGTGTTGGTGGTAGTAATGTGTTATCTCCAAATTTTTCTAAAGGATTTAAAGCACCTTTTATAGATCCATTATCTGTTAGATTTGGGACAAGATATATGTTTAACAAAGTCTTTGGATTGTCTTGGGTGTTAGGTTATGATAATTTTGGAGCAAAAAAAACATCAGCTGTTGATTTTCATACACACAATATTAGTTCTACAATTCAAGGTTATGTAAACATGACTAATTTGTATAATTTCTCTGAATTTTCTGATAAATTTGGTTTACTATTTCACGCTGGTGCAGGTTTAAGTTTAATGTACGGTAAAGGAAAAGGTATGGATAATGTAATTAGTTTAGTTGGTGGATTGACTCCTCAATATAAAATTAATAACAAAATTTCATTGAATTTAGATTTAGGATTTAACTTCAATTTACAACAAAATAGAACCTTTGACATGTATACAGCTACTCCAGCAACTGGTTTGGCTAATAATTTTGGGTATGGTACTATTGGATTCTCTTATTATGGAATAGGAAAAAACAAAGCTAAAACTCCTGCAGATTGGAGTCCTAGTCAAGATGCATCTAAAAAAGAATTAGAAGCTTTACGTGCTAAATTAGCTGCAACTGAAGCTAAATTAGTAGATTCAGATAATGATGGTGTTGCTAACTTCTTAGATATAGAGCCTAATACTCCAGCTGGATCATTTGTAAATGCAAAAGGTCAAGCGGTAGTTGATATGGATGGTGATGGAATCGTTGATTCTGAGGATTTCTGCCCAACTGTTAAAGGAACAGCTGAATTTAAGGGGTGTCCAATGGCTTTTGCTCAAGAAACAAAAGTAGTATCAGACGAAGTTGCAGGAAATGAATTAACAGGTGATTTAAAAGCTAAAGTAGCATCAGTTTCTAAAGATGTAAATTTTGACACTAAAAGTGTATCTGTTAAGGGATCATTCAAAAAAGAATTAGATGCTTTAGCTAAATTGTTAAATGAAAACGCTTCTATAGTAATAGCATTACATGGTCACTGTGATAATGTAGGTGAAGATATTTTGAATAATCAATTGTCTGAAGATAGAGCGAAATCTGTGAAAGATTATTTAGTTTCTAAAGGTGTTTCTACTTCTAGAATTTCTACAAAAGGATTTGGTATTACTCAACCTAAATTATCTAACGATACTGAAAAAGGAAGAGCTGCTAACCGTCGTGTAGAGTTGATCGTAAAAACAAAATAATAGTTTTAAATTTCTATATAGAAGCCGCTTCAGTTATGAAGCGGCTTTTTTGATGTTGATAAGTCACATAAAATCCATATTTTAGCAATATGACATTACAACAAGGTACAGTATTAAAATCAACAGGTAAATGGTATATCGTCGAGTTGAAAGATGGTTTAATCGTTGATTGTCGTATAAGAGGGAAGATTCGTTTGGATGGATTAAGAACTACAAATCCTATTGCTGCTGGAGATCAAGTATTAATTTCTAATGAACGAGATGAAGAAGGTAAGGGCGTAATTACTTCAGTTGAATTGCGAAAAAATTATATAGCTAGAAAATCTACTAATCTTAGTAAACAATCACAAATATTGGCAGCTAATATAGATAAAGCATATTTGATGATTACTTTGAAATCACCAGTAACGCATCTTGCATTTATTGATCGTTTTTTAGTTTCTGCAGAATCGTTTCGTGTACCAGTAACTCTGTTATTTAACAAAATAGACACTTACAATGAGGAGGAGAATTTCTATCTTGATGCTTTGATTGATTTATATGAATCAATAGGATATCCTTGTTATAAAATTAGTGCCGAAAAATCAATAAATATTTCATTTCTTCAAAATGAAATTAAAGATCTACAAGTAATGATCTCTGGTCATAGTGGCGTAGGTAAAACAACACTAATAAATCGACTAGATGCTACTTTATCATTAAGAACAGGAGAAATATCTGAATATCATCAACAAGGTCAACATACTACAACGTTCGCAGAAATGCACAAACTACAAACAGGAGGATATATTATAGACACTCCTGGAATACGTGCATTCGGAATAGTAGATTTGGACAAAGAAGTGATTTCACATTATTTTCCAGAGATGCGGGCATTGATTGGCACGTGTAAATACCACAATTGTCAACATTTGAACGAGCCACATTGCAATATTAAAACTGCAGTTAAAACAGGATTAATTTCTGAATCTAGATATCAGACTTATTTGCAATTAATGACAGAAGATGAAAATGAGATTCATCGAAAAAAAGAAATGTAATGCGTGTAATTCTTCAGCGTGTTTTAAGTGCCTCAGTTACTATTGATGAGGTTATTTATAGTCAAATAAAAAATGGATTTTTAATTCTATTGGGTGTAACTCATGAGGATACGAAAGTGGATATAGAGTGGTTGATTCAGAAAATTGTTCATCTTAGAGTGTTTAATGATGAAGAAGGAAAGATGAATCGTTCCATACAAGAAGTAAAAGGAGAGTTTTTAATTGTAAGTCAGTTTACTCTTTTTGCTTCCACAAAAAAAGGAAATCGACCAAGTTTTATTACTTCTGCTAGACCAGAAATTGCTATACCACTTTATGAATCATTTATCGACGAAATCAAAAAGAATGGGATTGAAACTCAAACAGGTGTTTTTGGAGCAGATATGCAATTAGAATTAGTAAATGATGGACCAGTAACAATAATAATAGATTCCAAAAACAAAGAATAATGCAAATCAAAGAAGCACAAGAAATCGTTGATCAATGGATCAAAGAACATGGTGTACGTTATTTTAATGAGTTGACAAATTTAGCTATGCTAACTGAAGAAGTTGGAGAAGTTGCTCGTATAATTGCTCGTAGGTATGGCGAGCAATCTGAAAAAGAGAGCGATAAAGGAAAAGACCTCGGAGATGAGTTTGCAGATGTACTTTTTGTACTTATCTGTTTAGCGAATCAAACTGGTATAGATCTAACAGAAGCACTCCAAAAGAATCTTGATAAAAAGACTGGTCGTGATGCACATCGACACAAAAACAATGAAAAACTAATCTAGATTAAATTACCTAGTCAAAAGTAAATTAACATTAGATTAAAATCATTTAGTTGAACTCCGCTTTTAAACTCATGTCAAGACTTTTAAAACTGTGTGTTAAAGCACCAACAGAAATAAAGTCTACACCTGTTTCAGCGAATTCTCTAATTGTTTCTAATGTAATTCCGCCAGAAGCTTCTGTTTCGTAATTGGAAGGAATTAATTTTAAAGCATTTTCAAGTTCATTTGGAGTGAAATTATCTAACATAATACGATCTATACCACCAACTTCTAATACTTGATTTAGTTCATCAAGGTTTCGCACTTCTACCTCAATTTTCAGATTTTTGCCTGTTTCTTTTAAGTAGCTTAATGTACCTTCAATTGCGGGTTTAATTCCTCCTGCGTAATCAATGTGATTATCTTTTAACATGATCATGTCATACAAGGCAAAACGATGATTTTCTCCACCACCAATTCTCACGGCCCATTTTTCCATGTATCGAATGCAAGGAGTAGTTTTACGTGTGTCTAATAAACGTGTTTTTGTACCTTCTAATATAGAAACTATTTTATTTGTTTGAGTCGCGATTCCACTCATTCGTTGCATAAAATTTAACACTAGTCGTTCAGTAGCTAAGATTGATCTAGATGAACCAATTACTGTAAATGCTATATCTCCCTTTTTAACAGGTGTACCATCAATTATTTTTATGTTAATTTTTAAGGTAGGGTCAAATTTTTTAAAAATCCTTACAGCTAAATCGACACCAGCTAATATACCATCGTCTTTAATGAATAAAGTTGCCTTACCATTAGCGAATTCAGGTACACATGCTAAACTTGAATGATCTCCATCGCCTATATCTTCTAACAATGCTAATTCGATTATTTCATCAACTGTCATGGTGTTATTTTTATGTTTACACAAAAGTAGTGTTGAAATTTAGAACTTCGTACATTTCATTAATTATTTCTATTTTTGTTAAACAAAATTTTTACTTCTATGTCCGAAAATCAAGATCAAAAAACAACTGCCCCTAAAAGTAATGGTGCTTTATTATTAATACTAATAGTGTTATTAATCGCCTTGGCTTATATGTCTTATTCGTGGTCTAATAAAAACAAAGAATTGAATGAATGTTCTAATTTTAACAAAGAGTTAGAAGCAGATATGCAAGGTATGAATGAGATGATGTCTGGTTATACAGGAAATGTTGGTACAGATTTGAAAAAAGATTTTCAAAATATGTTGAATCAATATGATGCATTGAAGGTAAAAGATTCTGTTCAAGCTCAAAATGTAGAAGAGCAAAAACAAAAAATTAAAGGCTTGTTAACTCAATTAGAAAGTGGAAAAAAATTAAGTGCACGTCAGTTATATTCACTTAGAAAAGAGAATGAAACATTACGGAATATTATGAAGGGATATGTGAAACAAATTGATTCCTTAAACACAATGAATGTAAAATTATCATCTGATTTAGATACGAAAACACAAGAATTAACTTCAACAGTTTCAGAAAGAGATCAGTATAAACAACAAGCAGAGGAAAGTACTGAATTAGTTAAAAAAGGCTCTCGTTTACAAGCATTAGGATTTAATTCAGGTGCTTTACGTATGAAATTAAATAATACAACAGAACCAACTAATAAGGCAAAGAGTGCAGTTCAAATTAAATCATCATTTACTATTTCTGCAAATCCGTTGACACGTGCTGGTGTGAAAAAACTTTATTTGCAAATAACTTCTCCTGAGGGAGTTGTGTTACAAGCGAGAGAAAATAATGTAGTTACAATGGATGGTAGTTCTGTTGCATTTTCTGATCGTAAAGAAATCGAATACACCAATAACAACGTTGATGTTTCAATTTTTTATGATTTGAAAGAAAGTGAAGCAACAAAAGGAAATTATAAGGTGAAGATATACTGCGATGGTCAAGTGATCGGTACAGATAGTTTCACACTTAAATAACTTTTAGAGCGTTTTTACTTCGTTAAATTTTAAAATTATTTTCCTCATTTCAGCAAACTTCGGAAATCATTTTTTGTTTGCCTTGTAAAATCATCTCTAAATGTTAATTTGTAACGTTTAGTATAAAAAAAGGGTTTTCAATTGAAAACCCTTTTTTTATACAATTCATTTTGAATGATTATTTCCAAACTCCCATTTTGCAGAATTTATCGATACGATCGTTAATTCTTACCTCTGGTTTGATTTTTTCTAATTCAGCAATTGTCTTTTTAATGTATTGTTTGGTGATTTCAAACATTTCTTCTTGACTTCTGTGTGCTCCGTTAATTGGTTCTTGAATTACTTCGTCTACCAAGTTTTGTTCTTTCATGTCAGTAGAAGTTAATTTAAGTGCTTCAGCTGCTTTTTCTTTGAAATCCCAAGATCTCCATAAGATAGATGAACATGATTCAGGAGAAATCACCGAATACCAGGTGTTTTCTAACATCACTACTTTATCACCAACACCAATTCCTAATGCACCACCAGAAGCTCCCTCACCGATTACGATACAGATTACAGGAACTTTCAAACGCATCATTTCGTAAATGTTACGTGCGATAGCTTCACCTTGACCTCTTTCTTCTGCTTCCAAACCTGGGAATGCACCTGGAGTATCAATAATGGTAACGATTGGTTTATCGAATTTTTCCGCTAATTTCATTAAACGCAATGCTTTACGGTAACCTTCTGGATTTGCCATCCCGAAATTACGGTATTGACGCATTTTTGTATTGATACCTTTTTGTTGACCAATAAACATAACGGATTTACCATCAAGTAAACCGAATCCACCGATCATTGCTTTATCATCTTTTACACTACGATCTCCATGTAATTCTTGGAAAGTACCATCGCTAATTGCGTTGATATATGCTAAAGTATATGGTCTGTCTGGGTGGCGTGACAATTGTACGCGTTGCCAAGGAGTTAGAGTTGAAAATATCTCTTTTGTTTTTTGATCTAATTTTTCTTGAAGTTTTTTGACTTGTTCTGTCATATCCACTTCAGTAGTTAAACCAATTTGTTTTGTTTGAGCGATTTGCTCTTCTAATTCTCTAATTGGTTCTTCAAAATCTAAATAGGTACTCATAGCTATAAAATTGTGCTAGCAAAGTTACAAATTTTGTTGTGAACGATTACCTTTGTTTTATGATATTATTTCCTCCTTGTAAAATTAATATTGGTTTACACGTATTGCATAAACGTGAAGATGGTTTTCATGCGCTTGACACCTTGATGTATCCTGTTCCAATTACGGATATATTGGAGATTGTTAAAAGTGATGATTTTGCTTTCACTAATTCTGGAATTACAATTCCTGGAGTTGGACAAGCGAATATTTGCATTAAGGCATATCATTTAATGGTAAAGGAATATGGGATTTCTCCAGTAAAAATTCATTTACACAAAGTAATTCCGATGGGAGGCGGTTTGGGAGGCGGTTCTTCAGATGGTAGCTATACATTGAAAGCGATTAATGAGTTGTTTGAATTGAAAGTTTCTATTGAAAGATTACAAGAATTAGCTGCAGAACTTGGAAGTGATTGTCCTTTTTTTGTGACTGCATTACCACAAG
>CANCJF010000017.1 GCA_947378245.1 Bacteroidota bacterium | reverse complement strand
ATGAACACGAGGAACAACAGTCCAATCCAAGCAGAAGTTGGTACCTGTGAAATGTGAAAATCACTGTATTCATTTCTAACGAGTGCAATGATAAAACTTGCAATACCAGCCGTTGTTAATTGTTGCGCAATGTTCATGTATTTCGAATGAGTTGATGGATTGTTTTTCGAATATAATGAACCAAGTACCCATGCAATTGAACTTATGGCTAATACTATAAATGCTATAACGCGTTTACTACTATCAACGGTATGTGTCGCTGATTCGTGTACACTGCCTTTCAAGAACAATAACAATCCGATAAATCCGATTAGTAAACCCGTCGAAATATAAATATCCGAAAAGTAAAGTTTCCAATTTTTGCGATCGATTGCAATAAACCAAAATGGACCTGTTGCGATAGCAATTGCTGCTTCTGTGGAGGATACGTATTGTTCGCTCCAAACAACCAAGCCTGTTCCTCCAGTTAAAATTAATAACCCTGTAATGGCATTCTTTTTTAGGTTAGCTAAGGAATTTACGCGTTCTCCTTTTGTAAGCATCCATCCTAATAAAAGTAGTCCTGCCATCGTGAAACGAAAACCGGAAAGTATGAACGGAGGGAAGCCCTTTAATCCATAACTAATTGCTAAAAATGTTACCCCCCAAATCACAAATATGTTGAAAAAGGAGAATTGTGTTGTGAATTTGTTTTCTGTTGACATTGTTTTAATTTTTTAGTTTGTTACTACTTTTTTAAAATAAATTAGCCATCATTTATTTTACGAATACAAATATATACTATTTATTCTATCGAATTAGTAGGAGTTAAAAATATTTTTTGAAATATTTTTTAAGTTGTTGTTTTTTAATGGTTTAAAGTTGAAAAAATTAGATGAAATACGACTTCAACACAAATCCAACAATTCCAGCTAATAGAATGAGTTGTGGTTCTTGGATTTTCTTGGTGTAAATCAAGACTGTTGCGCTGATTAAAGCAATGAAAACAGTGGGAATATCGACAATAGATTTTCCTGTAATAACGAGTACGGAACCAACCAATGCTCCAACTACAGCAGCTGTTATTCCATCCACAAAAGCTTTGATACGTTCATTCTTTGCAATTTTATAAAAATAGGGTGCAGGGAGAATGGTGAAAAAGTAACAGGGGAGAAAGGTGGCAAGCGCGGCTAATGATGCACCTGTAAATCCTGCGATTAGGTAACCAATAAAGGCAACGGTGATGACAACAGGTCCGGGAGTGATCATTGCTACAGCAACAGCATCAAGGAATTCTTGTTCGGTAAGCCAACCGTGTTCTCCAACGACTCCACCGTGTAAGAATGGTACAATCGCTAATCCACTACCAAAGACAAAAGCACCAGCTTTAGAAAAGAACAAAATGATTTTCTCGTAAAGCTCCGATTGCGTTGATTTAACATGTACTGCGCTTAATAGGAGCGGTAGAGACTGAATCGTTATGCTCTTTTTTTTCCAGGAGGTTTGATAAAATAAATAAAGAATCCCTAAGGCGATAAATAATAAGATTTCTTCTTTCTCAGTTAAGAACGTGTACGTTGCAGTAATGATATAAAATGTCCAGAGTAACCATTTTTCTTGAATGGATTTCCAGCTAAATGGACTAATGGATTTTTGCGTGAGTTTATACGCACTAATTGAAATTATACCAATAACCGCAGCACTTATTCCATAAAATAACGCTTGCATCCATGGCAAACCACCAAAATGGGTGTATGCTATTCCTAATAAAACAACAAGTATAAAGGACGGTAATATAAATGCCAGTCCTACCAAGGTTGCTCCAAGAACTCGGTAATGTACAAATCCGATGTAGATACACAATTGAGCAGCTAATGGACCTGGAGCTAGTTGAGACAAAGCCAATCCTTCTTTGTACGCATCTTCGGAAATCCATTTGCGTTCTTCGACTAAATCCCGATGCATATAACCAACAAGTGCTACGGGTCCTCCAAAACCGATACTACCTAATTTTAAGAAGTAACGAATGAGTGCTACTAAGGAGTAGTTTGCTCCATTTTTCATGATTCACTTATAATAAATCACGCATCAACATACGTGTCGTGTGTTTGGTTTGTTGTGTTAAGATAATTTCTTTGTCTAAAATGACACGTTGAATTGTTTCTTGATCGTAATGACGAATGGTGACTAATTCCAATTCATCTTTGAAACTAATGGTGTATTCATTTTCAAACTCCTTGGTCAACAACTCGCGTACACCTTTTTTATTATCAATTACAAAGTCGAAACTAATCGCAGAATTCTGCATTAAATTGATATGAGCATTTACAGACGATATAGAATTAAAAATTTGACTCAATTTTTCTTCAGCGATAAAAGAAAAATCTTTGGGAGTTATACTAATTTTTAATTGATTCATTTTAAAGATAAACGAAGGAATAAGTGTGTCATCTTGTATCTCCGCGTCTATGATAGTGCCTTGTAAAGTAGGATCGATAAACGATTTTACATACAATGGAATATTTTTGTTTTGAAGTGGTTTGATTGTTTTTGGATGAATCACATTTGCACCATAATACGCTAATTCAATTGCTTCTTGAAACGAAATATGTGGTAGTTGAATTGTTTCGTCAAACCATTTTGGATCGGCGTTTAACATACCTGGAACATCTTTCCAAATCGTTAAACTCTCCGCGTTTAATGTATAAGCAAAGATGGCTGCAGAATAATCAGAACCTTCGCGTCCAAGTGTTGTTGTGATTCCTTCACGCGTACTTCCGATGAAACCTTGGGTGATAAATATGTTTGTATTTTTTTCAATATCAGCATATTTGTTCAATATTAGTTCTTTTGTTTTTGTCCAATCTACCTCCGCTTGTTTGTAGTTAGCATTCGTACGAATAAGTTCCTTTGCATTTATCCATGTCACATAACTTACGTTTTCAGCTAAATATGCTTCCACTATTTTTGAACTAATTACTTCCCCTAAGGAAACAATCTGGTCGTATTCGTATTCTTCATTTTCCGAAAATGGTTTGTGTATTTTCTCATTCAGGTATACAAATTGTTGTTCTAAAAAATCTAAGGTGACATTTAAACGTACCGTTAATAAATCGGTAGCAATTTGAATGTGCATACGGTAGAGTAGGTCTACTAAATAACGAAAGGAAACTTGATTATTTGATTTGAGTGCTTCTACAATTTCTTCTAACTGATTGGTTGTATTACCAATCGCCGAAACTATCACCCCTTTTTTAATGGTTTTGTCTTCTAATATTATTTTTCCAACATTTTTGATTCCTTGTGCATTTTTCAAGGATGCTCCTCCAAATTTGTATATTCTCATCTTATGTGTACTATTAATTCTACAATATTAGTAGAATATATTTAATTTTCACCACTTTTTAATGTTAATTTTTTTACTTTTTTAAACTTTTTTAACTTTTAATTTAAATATAAAAGCAATTAAGTATTTGATATTGAATAGTTTGCTTTTTTAACTCCTATTAAATCCATAGATTAATAGATTATTTATTGTTTTTTTCTTGTCTAATTAAAATATCCGTTCTATTTTTGTCCTGTTTTTAGAAAATTCGTTTTTGTAATTAACATTCAAATAAACCCAAAACAAGTATAATGGCAACATTTAGAGAAGGAATACAAAATTTAAACTCAATTCATACTAAATCGATAGTAGAAAAGGATGTAATCGAACTTGGTAAAAAAATTGAATTGTTTAAAGATGGAAAGATTTCCGATGATAAATTCAGAGCATTGCGTTTAGCGCGTGGTGTGTACGGACAACGTCAGCAAGGCGTACAAATGATTCGTATCAAATTGCCTTTTGGTAAAGTGACTACGAAACAATTACGCAGAATCTCGGATGTGTCGGATGAGTACAGTACTGGGAAGTTACACATAACAACCCGTCAAGATATACAAATACATTATGTAAGTTTGGATCGCACACCTGCTTTGTGGGAAGAGTTGGAAAAAGACGACGTTACCCTTCGGGAAGCATGTGGTAACACTGTTCGAAATGTCACAGCTAGTTCCACGGCAGGTATTGATTCTTCTGAACCTTTTGATGTTTCTCCTTATGCGGATTTGGTTTTCCGTTACTTTTTACGCAAACCTTTCGGACAAGAACTAGGACGTAAAATTAAAATTGCTTTCAGTGGAAATGACTCCGACGATGCATTTGCTTTTATCCATGATTTTGGATTTATCCCAAAAATTGAAAATGGTGTAAAAGGATTTAAAGTGCTTGTTGCTGGTGGTTTAGGTGCACAACCTTTATTAGCAAAAACGGCGTTTGAATTTTTACCAGCGGAAGAAATTATCCCATACATTGAAGCTTCGATTCGTGTTTTTGATAGACACGGAGAACGTAATAGTAGAAATAAAGCACGTTTAAAATATTTAATTGCGAAAGTTGGTTTTGAAGAATTTGTAAGACTAGTTGAAGTAGAACGTGCAGCTGTTCAGTATGATAACACATCTGATTTCCGTGTGTTTGAACAACAGGCTGACTACGCGGTTCCTTCAACCATTCTTTCCAAACAAGATGTTCTTTCAGATTCTCAAAATCCAACATTTAACGAATGGGTTCGTACCAATGTGTTCGAACAAAAACAAGCTGGTTATGTTGGGGTGTATTTAAAAATTGCTTTGGGTAATTTCAATACGGATCAAGCACGTAAATTGGCGGATATCGTAGATAAATACGCAGGTTCAGATATTCGTTTTACCATCGACCAAAGCGTATTGTTAAAATTCGTTCTTCCTGAAAACTTGTTGTTTTTATATGAAGAATTAAAAGCGATTGGTATGGCAGATAGTGGGTACAATGGTCTAGCAGATATTACGGCTTGCCCAGGTACGGATACATGTAACTTAGGAATCTCCAACAGTACGGATGTAGCTGTCATCATCGAAAATTTAATTCGCGAAGAATATCCTGAATTGATTTACAACAACGAGATCAAAATTAAAATTAGTGGATGTATGAATTCATGTGGTCAACATGGTTTGGCGCACATCGGTTTCCACGGTAGCTCTATGAAAGTGGAGAAAAATACCTTGCCTGCTTTGCAGTTGTTGTTAGGCGGTGGTCGACTAGGTAATGGAGAAGGTCGTATTGCAGACAAGGTAATTAAATTACCTAGTAAACGTGTACTTGACATTATCCGTTATTTGTTGAATGACTACCAAGAAAACCAACACGACGAAGAAGGGTTCAACGATTATTACGACCGTCAAGGAAACAAATATTTTTATGATTTATTAAAGCCGTTGGCTGATTTATCGACCATTAAAGATTCAGATTTTATCGATTGGGGAAGTGAAGAAAAATTCAAAACAGAAATCGGTGTAGGAGAATGTGCTGGTGTAATGATTGATTTAGTTGCGACTCTAATTTACGATGCGGAAGAGAAATTAGCGGATGCACAACACGCGATTAACGAAGCTCGTTGGGCGGATGCAGCTTACTTTACCTATTCTGCAGGAATCCATACCGCGAAGGCACTATTGTTAGAAAATAAAGTGCATTGTAACACACATAGCGGCATCATTGCTGACTTTGATACACATTTTGGAGATTTTTATGGTTTCAAAACGGCCATCAATTTCTCCGGATTTATAATGCGCATCAACAGTCAAAAAGCGGATGAGGCATTTGTAAACGAGTACTTCCAAGAGGTACAAGGATTCATCGCAAAAGCAAAAGAAATCAGAAAGTAGAAAACTTTCTTCCCCCTTTGAAGGGGTCCCGAAAGCTTTCGGGAGAGGGGGATGACCAAACAGTAAAATTATACTACAAAAAAGTCACCTCCCTCTATCCTCTCCGAACCCTGAGGCACTCGAAGGGAAGGAGGGAAGTTTAAAAACAATCAAAAAATTAAATTAAAAATGAAAAACCCTAATACAACACCAAAAGTAACACTAGTAGGCGCAGGACCTGGAGATTTTGAATTAATCACCCTAAAAGGTTTGAATGCAATTAAAAATGCAGAAGTCATTTTATACGATGCCTTAGTCAACGAAGAATTATTGGATTTCGCTCCAATAGCTACTAAGATTTTCGTAGGAAAACGCAAAGGTTTCAAAGCATATTCGCAAGATGAAATCAATTTGTTATTAGTAAAATACGCATTCTCTCATGGAAATGTAGTTCGCTTGAAAGGTGGAGATTCTTTCGTTTTTGGTCGCGGATACGAAGAGTTAGAATTTGTAGAGAAATTTGGTATCGAAACAACAGTTGTTCCAGGTATCTCGAGTTCTATTGCTGTTCCAGCGTTGGCGGGGATTCCAGTAACTCACCGCGGTACAAGCACAAGCTTTACAGTGATTTCTGCAAGTTTGTCAAACGGTGAATTAAACCCAGATGTGAAGTATGCAGCGCAATCCAATGGAACAGCTGTAATCTTAATGGGATTAACCAAATTGGATGAAATCGTTTCATTGTACAAGCGAGTAGGAAAATTCGAAACTGGAATTGCAATTATTAGTAATGGTTCGTTGCCTAACGAAGAAATTATCCGTGGAACAATCTCAAACATACAGTTCAAATTCGAAGAAAATCCTGTTCCATCTCCAGCAATTATTGTGGTAGGTGAGGTGGTAAATCTCGAAGCTGTCAAAAATCAAGTAACCAATAATCAACTATATCACTATGTCTAACAAAGTAAAAAAACATTCACGGGTATACAATGTATCCTATGAATACTACATGTCGTTCATCTGCTGTATGACTAAAGAAATTCTCTGATAAACCCTAAGTCAAGAATTTAAAAAAAAATAAAAAAGTTAAAATAAAATGAAAAATATCTTTCGAATAAGTTTGTTGTTTTTACTGGTCTCCGTGAGTGGTCAGTTGGCTGCTCAAAATAACCTGATCCAATTATCAGGTACTTTACATGATAAGGAAACAGGTAAAGGTTTAAGTGGTGTAAAAGTTGGAATCAAAGATTCGGAGAAATCTGCAATCTCCGATTCAACGGGAAAATTCACATTAATCGTTCCGCAGAAATTCCCATTTACATTACAAGTATATTATGGTGGATACGATAAATTAGAATATGTGGTAGAAAGCGAAAAGTCAAACCTTAAATTAGGTTTGGACCCACAATATGCTTTATTAAATCAAGTGGTTGTATCTGCATCTAGAATTTCTGAAAGTCAGTTAAAATCACCAGTTGCTATCGATAAATTAGATATCAAAGCAATTCGCGAAACACCTGCACCTTCTTACTATGATGCATTGGAAAACGTAAAAGGAGTTCAATTAACTACTTCTTCTTTATCATTCAAAGTTCCAAATACCCGTGGATTTAACTCTCCTAACAACTTCCGTTTCCAACAATTAGTGGATGGAGTTGATATTCAGGCGCCAACATTAGGAGCTTCTATTGGAAATACAGTTGGACCTAGTGAATTAGATATCCAAAGTGTGGAGATTATTCCTGGAACTTCTTCCGCATTATATGGTATTAACTCGATCAACGGTTTGGCTAACTTACAAACAAAAGATCCTTATAAAACACAAGGTGCTAGTGTTTATCAACGTGTAGGAGTTAACCATGTAGACAACAAAGATCACGGTGCAAGTTTATTGTCTGAATCTGCAGTTCGAATAGCTGGTACTTTAGGAGATAGCAGTCGTTTTGCCTATAAATTAAATGGTTCTTATTTTCAAGGGGTTGATTGGGTTTCTTCGAATGCAACAGATCAAAATACTTCAGGATTAACTACTTCAAATACAGAGTCAAGATTTAATTCTGCAGAATCCAATCCAGCGTATGATGCTTGGAATAAATATGGCGATGAGAGTAATAATAAAATTACCGTGAACTTGCCTACAGGCGTGACTTTAAATAACGATGGAAAAACAAAAACTGAATTAGTAAGAAGAACAGGTTATTGGGAAAAAGACTTAGTAAATAAAGAAGTAGCAACTCGTAAATTTGATGCTGGTTTGTATTACAGATTTAAAGATTCTTCTCAAATTAGCTATACGTATAGAGCAGGAGGAATGGATGGAGTTTTCCAACGTGGAAACAAAATTCAATTAAATAATGTTTTGTTACAAAGTCATGTTGTTGAATACAAAGGCAAAAAATTATCTGCTAAAGTGTATACAAATACTGAATCAACTGGTAATTCTTACAACTTAAAACCATTGGCTGACAACTTAGATTTGACATTTAAAGATAACACTAAATGGAAAACAGATTATCAAACTGCTTTAGCTGCTGCTTATAGTACTAATGGACATGATTTAGTAGCTGCGAATGCTGCGGCTAGAGCTGCTGCAGATGCTGGAAGACCTGAACCAGGATCACCTGCATTTGACGCAGTAAAATCTACAATTACTGGAATAAATAATTGGGATCATCCATCTATTTATCCATATGTTAAAGTGCAAAATCCTAACAATACAACAGGTGGAGCACAATTATATCAAAATAGTAGATTATATCATGGTGAAGTTCAATACGATTTATCTTCTTTAACGAATAATTTTATCAAATTACAAGCTGGTGCTGATGGACGTGTGTATGACATCATTCCTGATGGAAACAACTTCGTAGATTATACAAAAACGATCAATAACCGCGCTACAACAGGTGGTAAAGACGTATATTACTCTAAATTCGGTGGTTTCTTGCAAGGTAGTAAAGAATTATTTGATAATAAATTGAAAGTGGTTGGATCTATTCGTTACGATAAAAACTTAGATTTCGATGGGAAATGGAATCCTCGTTTGGCAATTGTGTATTCACCTACAAAAAATCAATCTATTCGTATTTCTGGACAAAATGGATACCGTTTTCCAGCATTATTTGAAGCATTATCTTATGTAAATAATGGTGGAGTTAGACGTGTTGGTGGATTATCTAAAATCAACGATAGTTTAGATTACTTACAAAATTCCTATACTCAAGCTTCTGTAGATGCATTTACGAAAGCGGTAGGTTCCGATAAATCAGATGCTAATATTCTTAAAAACCAAAATTTATTAGTAGCTGCAAACATTCAAAAAATGCAACCAGAACAAGTACAAGCATTAGACTTCGGGTACAAAGCTGTACTTTTTGATAACAAATTTGTTGTAGATGCTGATTTCTATTTTAACCAATACAAAAATTTCCTTGGTCAATTAGAGGTTGCAGTACCTACAAAGTCCACAACAGATATTACGACTAAAAACCAAGATCAAATTGGTACTTTGGCTTCAGCGAAAGATGTATTGAATACACCAACTAAATACCGTGTGTATGCAAATTCAACAAATACGTTCTTTGGTTACGGTTCTGCTATCCGTTTAAGCTACAACTTCTATAAGAAATATTCTGTTTCTGCAAACTTAAACTACAATGCTTTTGAAGCTAAAAACACTACGGATATCTTCGGGGCAAAAAGTAATACGTTCACAGGTTTCAACACACCTAAATATGCGGTTAACGTTCAGTTAGGAAATAGAGAAATCGTTAAAAATGTAGGATTCAACATCGTATGGAAATGGCAAGATGCATATGATTGGAATAGCCCATTGGCAAATGGTCGTGTACCAGCTTTCCAAACTGTTGATGCACAAGTTTCTTACAAATTCGAAAAAGCAGGTGCTTCTTTGAAAGTCGGTGGAACTAACATCTTAAACAACAGATACATTCAATATGCTGCTGGACCAACAATTGGAGCATTATATTACACAAGTGTAATTTATGATATTCCTTATAAAAAACCATTCAAAAAATAATAAATCAATTATCAATTATCAATTATCAATTATCAATTATCAATTATCAATTATCAATTATCAATTATCAATTAAAATTTTAAAACTATGTCACTAAGATTAGGCGATATCGCACCAAATTTCAAAGCACAAACTTCTACAGGTGAAGTTGATTTTCATAACTGGTTAGGAGAAAGCTGGGGAGTATTATTCTCTCATCCAGCTGATTTTACTCCAGTATGTACTACAGAACTAGGAACTGTTTCTAAATTACAAGAAGCATTCGCTAAACGCAATGTGAAAACGATTGCTTTAAGTGTTGATTCTGTCGAATCTCACTTAGAATGGATCAAAGACATCAATGAAACGCAAAACACGGAAGTAACATTCCCGATCATTGCAGATCCTGATTTCGAAGTATCGAAATTATACGATATGATTCATCCAAATGCGTCGGATAAATTTACAGTTCGTTCCGTTTTTGTAATTGGTAACGACAAAAAAATCAAATTGATTATAACCTATCCAGCTTCTACAGGAAGAAATTTTGATGAGTTAATTAGAGTAATTGATTCGTTACAATTGACTGCTAATTATTCTGTAGCGACTCCTGCAAACTGGAGAAACGGTGAAGATGTAGTAATTGCACCAGTAATCAAAGATGATGAAATTGCAGCGAAATTCCCAAAAGGATACACGAAAATTAAATCGTATTTAAGAACAACGCCTCAACCAAATTTGTAATGAATTCTTTCTTAGTAGTTTGTTTAATGTTTACAACGATTTCTGCTTTCTCGCAAGAGAAGCAGGAATCTTCGCTAAACATCGAAGGTCAGATCGCTGCTTCAACGAATGGGAAAGATGTCTTTGTTAATTTTGGAGGTCCAGCTCTGAAATTTAGTTATCCAAAAATAGCTTTTGCTTGGAATTTTATGCCTTCTGTTCGATTTCATAATGTGAAAGGAACTACGCAAGTGACTCCAATTCTAGGAACAGGACTTCAAATTTATGGCTTGAAAGATAAACGATTTATCGTGAGTCTTCCGTTTTATTATCTTGCATCTAACAACACATGGATTGGTACTGTTGGCATCGGCTACGTACTTTCCAAACCAAAAAAATAACCTTGTTTATAAACCCTATGTCTAAAAATAATCTTTTTCCTGTTTTCTTAAAATTAGAACAATTCCATGTTTTGGTTGTTGGTGGGGGAGTTGTAGCCTTAGAAAAGTTGACGGCACTATGGAAAAGTAGTCCAAAAACTAAAGTAACGCTTGTTGCTCCATTAATCAATCCAGAAATTTTGCACTTTCAAGAAACTAAGGAGTTAACGATCATTGAACGTGCTTTTGAAGAAGAAGACTTAGAAGGTAAAGATGTTGTCATTGTCGCTGTTGGGGATATTCCAACAAGTGAAACAATTCGCATAGCTGCTAAAAAACAAAATCTACTGATTAACGTAGCAGATAAACCTGATTTATGTGATTTTTATTTAGGATCAATTGTCACAAAAGGTGACCTTAAAATCGCTATTTCAACCAATGGGAAATCACCAACGTTCGCAAAACGTTTAAAAGAAATTTTGAATGATAACATTGCTGATAACGTAGGTGAATCGATTGAAAACTTAAATAAATTAAGAGGTCACCTAGAAGGAGACTTTCAATATAAAGTGGACAAACTAAACGAAGTAACAGCTTCCTTAGTTCAAAAAAATGAAAAAAAATGGTACAATGTGGATCTTCGTAAAATTGTACTTTACACCTTAGGTGTATTTGGAATTTTAGTTGCTGGTCACATTTTATTTACATTACTTCCTCCAAAAACAATTTGGAATTGTACGTGTACTGCTGTTAATGAACTGGATGGAGATTTCTTGTACTTTATGTTGGGTGGTTTCATCGCGCAAATGATTGATGGAGCACTAGGAATGGCTTATGGTGTGAGTGCTACGACCTTCTTACTCTCTTTTGGGATTAGTCCTGCCGTTGCAAGTATGAGTGTACATGCCTCTGAAATTTTTACAAGTGGTGTGTCGGGATTAATGCACTTGAAATTTGGGAATGTCAATAGCAAATTATTTAAAGTGATTGTTTTACCAGGGGTAATTGGTTCAATTCTTGGTGCTTATATCTTAACTGAATTTGAAAATTACAATACATATATTAAACCAATTGTTGGAACTTACACATTGATTCTAGGTATAATAATCATTGTAAAAGTGGTACGCAAACACCAAAAAAGAAAAAAAATCAAACATGTTGGTTGGTTAGCAACTGCAGGTGGTTTCCTAGACGCTATCGGTGGTGGTGGTTGGGGACCTGTAGTTTCTTCAACGTTAATTGCCAGTGGTAAAACTCCTAGATTAGTAATAGGTTCGGTGAATTTGGCTGAATTCTTTGTTTCACTCGCAAGTTCATTTACATTTTTTACATTAATCGGTGGTTCTGGTTGGCAAACAATTTTAGGATTAATTTTGGGAGGAGTATGCGCAGCGCCAATTGCAGCTCACTTATCCAAAAAGTTAAATGTAAAAGCAATGATGATTTTTGTTGGAATTGTTGTGATCATAGTCAGCCTTCGTATTATTTATATGTCTATCTTTAAATAATGAAAATTTAACGTGAAACGATTGAACCATTGAGAAATTAAGAAAATAAGAGTCGGATAGATATAGTGTTAGTTTCATTTAGATATTTTGACCAAAGGTCACTAAATGAACTTATTAATTTTCACATCTTCTAAATTTCTCAATTTCTTAATGGTGAAAAAAAATAAAATAATTGTAAAAAAATGAAAAGAGTATTACTAAGCGATTCAGGACCAGAAACATCAGATTCAATTTACAGTTTCTGGAGATGGGAAAATGAAGCAGATTTAACGGTTGAAAAAGTAAAAGAAATTACAGAATACCTCTTAAGTCTTGGTATTAATGCCTTTGATATTTCTCCACTTTACGGAAAAGGTCGTATCGAAGAATTATTCGGGAAAGCTCTTCAATTATTGGGTGTTAAACGCGAAGAAATTGTGTTGTTTACTAAAATAAGTAATAAATATCCGCAAGAAGATGGTACATTTTTATACGAACCATTCACAGAAAAAAGTATCCAAAATCATATTGATGAATCACTTAAACGCTTAAATACGGATTACATTGATGTAGTATTAGTTCAAGATTACGATCCTTTGATGAAAGTAGATGCTGTTGCTTCAGTGTTAACGACCCTACAATTGCGTGGCAAGGTGAAACATGTCGGAGTGTCTAATTTTAACGTACAACAACATAAATTGATTGCATCCCGACTTTCTCAAGAGGTAGTAACCAATCATTTTGAATTAAATCTATTGAATACAAAAGCATTAGAAGACGGGCGTGTTGATTTTATCAAAGAACAATACAGTAAACCAATGGCTTTTGCTCCGTTAGCAGATGGTAGAATTCTTCATGGACACGATTTCCAAGCGGAAACTATTCGTGGTGTATTGAATGAATTGGCAGATAAATACAACTCAAACATTGAACAAATCGCGGTTGCTTGGATTCATAAATTAGGCGCTCTTCCAATCATCGGAAGTTTATCGAAAGATCGTATCCGTAACGCTGCAACAGCAAGTGAAATTGCCTTGACTTACCAAGATTGGCATACAATTTACGAAACGACTAAAACATTAAATGCTTAAGATGGAATTGAATGTTGAAAATTTAAACTTGGAAGAAACGTTAAAGCAAATAGCTTTGAAGTTTCCTACTAGTACTGCTTTTTCTACAAGTTTAAGCGAAGAGGATCAGGTGATTACGCATTATATTTTTGCGAATAATCTTCCAATTCGTGTGTTCACCTTAGATACTGGACGCTTGTTTCCTGAGACTTATTCCGTGTTATCAAGTACCTTGGAACGTTATGGAAAAAAGATAGAAGTATTTTTCCCGAAACATGAAGGAGTAGAAAAATTAATTACGGAAAAAGGTCCTAGCAGTTTTTATAATTCGCTAGAAGACAGAAAAGAATGTTGTTTCATTCGTAAAGTGGAACCTCTTAATCGTGCACTTCAAGGCGTTGAATGTTGGATTACAGGATTACGTGCAGAACATTCGGAAAACCGCAAAGCCATGCCGATGGTGGAAAAGGATGAAGCTAGAAATTTGATTAAAGTGCATCCCCTAACCAAATGGACATCGGAAGAAGTAAAAGCAGAAATTAAAAAACATAACATACCATACAACATCTTACACGACCGCGGATTTGTGAGCATTGGTTGTCAGCCATGCACACGCGCAATCAAACCAGGGGACGATTTTCGTGCTGGAAGATGGTGGTGGGAAAACACAGATAAAAAAGAATGCGGATTGCATACGTAGAGCCACAACGCATTGTGGCTCCACGCATGCACGCATAATGTACGGATGTTGCATTGCAACATCCCGATATAAAAAAAAGATGTTGCAAAGCAACATCCCATAATAAACCCAAAAAAAATGGATTACTTAGATCAATTAGAAGCAGAAGCAATTTACATCCTTAGAGAGGTCGCAGGACAATTCGAAAGACCAGCCTTATTATTCAGTGGAGGAAAAGATAGTATTTGCTTAGTGCACTTAGCGTTGAAAGCATTTCGTCCAGGAAAATTCCCATTTCCATTAGTACACGTGGATACAGGACATAATTTCCCAGAAGCGATTGAATACCGCGATAATCTTGCAAAAGAATTAGGCGAAAAACTTATCGTTCGTTACGTTGCAGATACTATCAAGGAAAAGAATTTACAAGACGGAAAAGGTAAATTTCCAAGTAGAAATGGTCTTCAAACGTATACCTTGTTGGATGTCATCAATGAATTTGAATTTGATGCATGTATCGGTGGAGCACGTCGTGATGAAGAAAAAGCACGTGCGAAAGAACGTATTTTTTCTGTAAGAGATGAGTTCGGACAATGGGATCCTAAAAAACAACGCCCTGAATTGTGGAACATCTACAACGGAAAAATTGACCAAGGTGAAAATGTACGCGTTTTCCCTATCTCTAACTGGACAGAACTAGATGTTTGGAATTACATCAAACGCGAAAACATTCAATTACCTTCCATTTATTTTACACACGAACGTGAATGTATCAAAACAGAGCACGGTCAGTGGATGAATGTCAATGAATTCGTACAATTAGAGCCTAAAGATAAAATCGAAAATGTACACGTACGTTACCGTACTGTTGGTGATATGACTTGTACTGCAGCGGTTGAAAGTGAAGCACACACCGTAGACGATATCATTGCTGAATTAAAAGACACCAAAATCTCAGAACGTGGAGCAACACGTATGGATGACCGTGTCAGCGAAGCTGCAATGGAAGACAGAAAAAAAGGAGGATATTTTTAATTATTTTTTGTACAGATGTTGTACTACAACATCTCCCAAAATAAATATAATTGTACAGATGCTGTACCATAGCATCTCCCATAAAATTACATAAAATGGAATTATTAAGATTTTTTACCGCTGGTAATGTAGACGATGGAAAAAGCACTTTAATCGGAAGATTATTGTACGATAGCAAATCGATCTCGACAGATATATTAGAAACACTAACAAAACAAAGCAAAACTACAGGTGTTGATGCAGATATTGATTTAGCATTGTTGACGGATGGTTTACGTGCTGAACGTGAACAAGGTATTACGATTGACGTAGCATATAAATATTTTACGACAGAAAAACGTAAATTCATCATTGCAGATACGCCAGGACACGTGCAATATACACGTAACATGTTCACGGGTGCTTCCAATACGGATTTAGCAATCATTTTGGTGGATGCGCGTCACGGGATTACGGAACAAACTCGTCGTCATAGTATTATTTCAAACATCGTTGGTATTCCGCACGTCTTGGTGTGTATCAATAAAATGGATTTGGTCAATTATGATGAGGCTGTTTACGAAAAAATCAAAGCGGATTACGAACATTTCGCAGAATCATTAAACTTGAAAAAGGTTTCGTTTATACCTACGAGTGCATTGACTGGTGATAATGTGGTGAAACATTCTGAGAATTTGAGTTGGTACCAAGGACCTTCTTTGTTTGAATTTTTAGAAACCGTAGAAATCGAACAAGATTTTAAAACACAAGAAGCGCGTTTTCAAGTACAATATGTGATTCGTCCTCAAACAGAAGAATTACACGATTACCGTGGTTACGCTGGAAGTGTATTGAGTGGTTCGTTCAAAAAAGGAGATAAAATCGCTGTTTATCCAGTGGATTTAACAACGACCATTGAAAAAATTGAAAAATTCGGACAAGAAGTGGAAGAAGCGTATGCAGGTGAACCAATCATCATCCACGTATCAGACGAAATTGATATCAGTAGGGGCACGACGTTCGTGCACAACCCAATTTCCATCGCAGATGGAAATACAATCCCATCCCAACCCATCCAAACAGAAAAAACATTCGAAGCAATCGTTTGTTGGATGGATAATAAATCATTTCAGCCAGGACAAAAATTGTTATTACAACAAAACAGTTTCCGTTCTAAAGCGGTGATCAAAGAAATTGACAATAAAATCAATATCTACAATTTCCGCAGCGAACCTAGTGATGGATCGCTACACTTAAATGATTTCTGTAAGGTAACCATCAAAACTGCTGAAACATTAAGTTTTGATGATTATGCAAACAACCGTAAAACAGGTTCTTTTATTTTAATTAACGAAAACACCAATAACACGGTTGCTGCCGGAGTAATCACATCGTAGAGACAGACTATTAGTCTGTCTCAATAACACCCAAACCAATGCAAAACCTACTAACAACCCTCTTCAAAAACCACTCTGAGAAAACGTCTCTACCTTCACCTTTGTTAGTAGAAACGTTCATCGAGTCTTTATTGGCCTTACTTTTTCCTGCGTATAACAACAAAAAGATTGTTTCACAAGAACAATTGGAAGAGGAATATACGAAAAACAAAAAGTCCTTAGAGGTGTTGTTGTTGCACGTGGAGAAAGAGTTGAGTGCTACAGTTTCAAATCAACTGGAACAATTTTACTTAGAACTTCCATCAATCTATAATGCTTTATTGAAAGATGCGGAAGCGATTGAAAAAGGAGATCCAGCGGCGAAAGGAGTTGAGGAGGTAATGCGTTCGTATCCTGGATTTTATGCGATTAGTATTTTTAGAATTGCACATCAATTATTTATCCAAAACATTCCTTACATCCCAAGAATATTAACCGAATTAGCGCATAGCAAAACTGGTATCGATATTCATCCCGGTGCTACCGTTGGTGAATATTTCTTCATTGATCATGGAACTGGAATCGTAATTGGAGAAACTACATTGATAGGAAACAATGTGAAAGTCTACCAAGGGGTGACCTTAGGTGCATTGAGCGTGAAAAAAGAAATGGCAGAAACCAAACGTCACCCAACCATTGAAGACGGTGTGGTGATTTATGCGGGAGCAACAATATTAGGTGGAAGAACAATTATTGGTAAGAACTCAGTGATTGGTGGTAATACGTGGATTACTGAAAGTATTGAACCAAATACCTTGGTCTATCACCAACCAGAAATAATCAAGAAAAAAGTTGAAAGTTGAAAGTCAAAAGTAATGAGTTTAGTATGATTTATATTTAACTCTTTCAACTTTCAACTTTATACTTTCGACTTTATACTTTTAACTTTATACTAAAATGAAACTAATAGATTTTATAGGTAATACGCCATTGGTTGAATTGAATCACATCAATCCAAATCCGAAGGTGAAGTTACTTGCCAAATTGGAAGGACACAATCCTGGTGGTAGCGTGAAGGATCGCGCAGCATTTGGATTAATCCA
This sequence comes from Bacteroidota bacterium, assembly GCA_947378245.1. Taxonomy (GTDB): domain Bacteria; phylum Bacteroidota; class Bacteroidia; order Flavobacteriales_D; family Crocinitomicaceae; genus CANHVK01. The sequence goes on along the minus strand of CANCJF010000017.1, from coordinate 12,403 downwards.
AGGTGGAATTGAAAGCGGATTGATCAAACCGGATAGTAAATTGATTGAGGCGACAAGTGGTAACACTGGGATTGCTTTAGCGATGATTGCGCGTTTGAATAATTTGCATATTGAATTGGTAATGCCTGAAAATTCGACGAGAGAGCGTGTGTTGAGCATGCGTGCTTTTGGTGCGGTGGTGACATTGACACCTGCAGAAGGTAGCATGGAAGCAGCGATTGATTATGCTCGAAATAAAGTGGAAAACGAAGGATACATCATGTTGGATCAATTTGGAAATCAAAACAATCCAAACATGCATTATAAAACTACGGGACCAGAAATTTGGAGAGATACCGAAGGACAAGTGACTCATTTTGTTTCGGCGATGGGAACCACAGGTACGATCATGGGTGTTTCTCGTTACCTGAAAGAACAAAATCCAAACGTGACCATTGTTGGAGCACAACCAGCGGACGGAGCAAAAATTCCAGGCATCCGTAAATGGCCCGAAGAATATTTACCTAAAATATTCGATAGAAGTCGCGTGGATCAAATCGTGGAAGTCGCAGAAGACGAAGCGAAAGAAATGACGAAACGTTTAGCACGAGAGGAAGGTGTCTTCGCAGGAATGAGTAGTGGAGGTTCAGTAGCAGCAGCGTTGAAAATCATACCAAACCTAGAAAGTGGAGTAGTGGTATGTATCATCTGCGACCGTGGGGATAAATATTTATCAACCGATTTATTTGATTAGTAAATATTTGTAGATCCAGCATATATGATGGATCAATTTTCCAAAACGTTAACAAAAAAATATAATTAATTTTACACACATAAAAAAACAAAAAAATGATAGAAACAGATATCATCATCATTGGAGCAGGACCAGTAGGGTTGTTTGCCGTATTCGAAGCAGGATTATTAAAGTTGAAATGTCATTTGATTGACTCTTTACCTCAACCAGGTGGACAATGTTCGGAGATTTATCCTAAAAAACCAATCTACGACATTCCAGGTTTCCCATCGGTATTAGCAGGTGAATTGATTGATAATTTGATGCAACAAGCTGCGCCTTTCAAGCCAGGATTTACCCTTGGTGAAGCAGCACAAGATATTGAAAAATTAGAAGATGGTTCGTTTATCGTTACTACGGTAAAAGGTACGAAACACCACGCACCAATTGTAATGATTGCTGGTGGATTAGGTGTATTCGAACCACGTAAACCACCTATTGCAAACATCACTGATTTTGAAGATAAAGGTATTGAATACATCATCAAAGACCCTGAATTCTATAAAGATAAACGTGTTGTTATCGCTGGTGGTGGTGACTCTGCGTTGGATTGGTCAATCTATTTAACAGAGAAAAAAATCGCTTCAGAAGTTATTTTAGTACACAGAAGTAGTTCTTTCCGTGGACACTTAGATTCTGTACAAAAAGTAATAGATTATGCAGAATCTGGAAAAATTACCTTAGTGACAGAAGCGGAAGTAACTGGTTTAGCTGGTGGTGACCACTTAGAAAAAGTGATTATTACGCATGCAAAAGACGGCGAAATCGTCAAAGAAGCAGATCATTTCATACCGTTGTTTGGTTTGAAACCTAGTTTGGGTCCTATCGCAAATTGGGGATTAGAAATCGATAAAAATGCAATTAAAGTAGATACCTTAGATTATTCAACAAACATTCCTGGTATCTATGCAATCGGTGACGTGAATACCTATGAAGGTAAATTGAAACTGATTTTATGTGGTTTCCATGAAGGAACTATCGCATTACAATCTGCTTTCGCACGCATCCACCCAGACAAGAAAAATGTATTGAAATATACCACTGTAAACGGTGTGAACGGATTTTAATAATAAAAAATTATCGTACGGGCGTAAAATTTTACGCCCGAATGGTAAATAAAAATATGAATCAAAACGAAGCCTCCGCCATCCTCGGCCCCTACGATGACCTCCAAGATGCATTCGAATTCCTTTTATTCGATTATAAAAAGCAGCTCATTTCTTTAGCTCCCATCGAAAAACTCATCGCTCCAAAGCTGAAGAAAATCAAACAACTGCAAGAGGCTTACCTTACCCTTGGAGGAGAGATTGATGAGATTACAATCACAATGTTCAATCCAATTACTCCCACAGAAGATTTATTGGAAAGCTATAAAATCTATCAAAATGTCCGAAATAGTCTCAAAAGGAGTATATCGAACAGTCTGGTGTTTGAAGAAATCGAGAACTTTTGTCAGCATTTGGTCTTTTATGAGAAAATGTATGCTTCTTGTTGGTTGACACATGATTTTGATACTACGGAAATTGTTTCGAAAGAACCAGATCCAATGGATGTGTTAAAAGCCATACGTGAATACAACATAAATGGTGGGGTTACATTTGATGATTTGAGAATGAATAAAAACAATCCTCCTGCTGTATTGATAAAGGAAAGGAATCGATTATCTTTGTTAACGACTAAATTTGGAGATTTTTATGGAGGAAACATTACAACGCCTTAGAGCACAATTAGAACAAGAGGAGTGGCCAAATGTCTATTTGTATAAATTTATTGTAGAGAATCACAATGATCACGTGACATCCGTTCGTGCATTATTTGAAGAAGAAGCAATCATTACAATCAATGAGTCTAAAAATGGAAAATATGCCAGTATTAGCATAAAAGAAGTAGCTTTGCATGTAGATTATATTTTAGATAAATACAGACAAGCAAGTACCATTAAAGGAATTATTTCATTATGATATTATACACATTTTTCACGATGGAGAAAGCAGTCATTTTTATGCTGGTTTCTATCACAATTATCATTGCGTTTTTAGCTTATCGCAAGGTGCTAAATAACATGAAAAAAGGAGGGATGAACCTAGAGAAATATTGTATACTCTATACTTTAGAGAAAAATCTTCAAACAGGTGAATTGGAATTTTATTTTACGAACGAAGAACCAAAACACGTGACTTTTGAAATTTTGTCAGAAAAAAACGAGGTGATCGAGACATTGGCAGACCAAGAGTATAAAGCAGGTGGTCATATAGTACGTTATGATTCAACACGTTTGGTAAATGGTTCTTATTTTTATCAATTGACAACAGATAATCAAAAGACGGCTAAAAAAATGATTATCGAAAATTAGTTGTCAGTCTGGCAGAATAATTTGCTTTGGCAAACTCTTTGACATTACAAACGTAACTAGTAAATTTGCTCCTATTAGCAAGTGAAAATATTAAACTTAAAAATAAAATAAGATGGCATTAGAAATTACAGACGCAAACTTCGAGGAGCTTGTATTGAAATCAGACAAACCAGTATTGGTTGACTTTTGGGCAGAATGGTGTGGTCCTTGTCGTATGATTGGTCCAGTTGTGGAAGAATTATCCAAAGAATACGAAGGTAAAGCAGTTATCGGTAAAGTAAACGTAGATAACAACCCAGGTGTATCTGCTCAGTTTGGTGTTAGAAACATCCCAACGATCCTTTTCATCAAAGGCGGTGAGGTTGTTGACAAATCTGTTGGCGCAGTACCAAAAGCTCAATTAGCTTCTAAATTAGACGCGATTATCTAATTATCATATAACGGTCTGAGCGTAGTCGAGTGTCCGACTGAGCGAAGTCGAAGTCCATTTCTAAAGTCGGTTAGTTCGTAAGAATTAACCGACTTTTTTTGTAGGTTGAAATTTATCACTAGAAGCAAACCATAAATCTTCCCCCTTTGGAGGGGGACCGAGGGGGAGGACTAGTATTTGCTTTTTAAAATTGGAAAACTTTCACTTTGGCCTTTTCAAATAATCCAGGTATAGTTATTTCAACAGTTACTTTTGATGTTGTTTTTTTACCATTGTGTTTAGCTGGAAGCCATCCTGGCATATCAGAAATTAGTTGTCTTGCAAATTGGTCTAATTTCTCGGATACACTTTGAGTAATTGAAATGTTTGATAACTGACCATCAATCCCAACTTCAAAGGATAATTGTATTTTTTCATTATGATGTGCACTGCTTTTTTTATTAATTTTTTTTGAAATATATTCTTCTGCAGTCATATTTTGATTACGAAAACAGGAATTTTCATCTACTATTTCTCCAATTATTGTAGTTGATAAATCTACGTTTAATATATAATCTTGCCTAATTGCATCTAATTTTTTTATTTCTTCAGTTATAATTACTGGATCCGGTTCTGCCACCATAAAACCCATTGTTTCACCTTCAATAGATTCGATACTAATATTAATTTCCTTTTTAGAGTTATCTTCTAACTTCGGTTTTTCAGGAATCTGTAAACTACTATCTTTTTCGTTGTCTTGCTTCTCTATTATCTCCACTTCCGTTACTACCGTCTCTTCCGTCACTTGTCACTACCGTCACGGTTCCTGAGGCTCTCGAAGGACCATCACATCCCGCCAACATCATTCCCGCAATGAACATCACCGCCATCGGTAGTTGGTGTCTTGGATAGCGCTTTTTAATCTGATGTAAAGTTACAACGATATCTCGTCGCGTAAAATCCAATTGGGAAGGCAATATCCTTCCACATGTTCGTTGACTTTGATTTTCTAGTAAATATTCTAGTATTTCTTGACGCGACATCTTCGTGAAATCCATCACATATTTCGAACAACTCTCACAAAAACGAGATGTCAAACCGATTTTCATTTTTTCCCAATCTTCGGGACAAGGAGTTGGAATAGTGTATTTCATACTTTTAAAACGTATATGTCTATTTTTTATTACCTACATTATTCCTTGATTGATCTTTATAAATTATTGATAATCATATATGTAAATAGTTTAATCTTAATTATTACAACATTTTTCCTCCTTTATTTTCTTTTTTATCTGTATCGATGACCGTATTCTCATTCATGAAACGACGATGCTTACCAAAACTATAGGTTAAATTAACTCTGAATACGCGGGTATCTTGTTTTTGGTTAGTTGCAACATCTAAGTTTGTGCCTGTTGTTTTTAACTGTTGATAGTTAGTGTTAAAAGGGTCAGTTACTTGAAACGAAGTTGTTAATTTTCGTTTTAGAAATGTTTTTGAAACAATAATGTCAGCAAAATGTATAGGCGCATTGATGTAATAAATTTGATAGTAACCTTTGGTAGAGTAAGAATAATTAATATTTAATTTAAACCCTTTCGGTAAAACAAAATGAGAATTCAAACCCGAACTCCAAAATGGTTCATATCGTGTCGGAAAAGTATATCCTTTGATGTTCGTTTGGTTATAACTTGTATATACAAATAAATAGTTAATAGCATCTGGATTAATTGCTTTCTGAAAAAATTGCTTTCCTTCTTTAAACATTCCAAATGGAACCGGTAAAGAACCAAAAATTGAAATATTATCCATAGAACTAAAATTGACAGATGTCTGTGTTGTTTGAATAGAGTTTGGTATGGTCGAAATCATTTGTAAATTTTCATTATTTGAATGGGTATAGTCAACTGAAAGTTGTAAATAGTCAAATGCAGTTATTGATAAATTTAAATTATCGTAAAAATTGGGTTTCAGATAAATGTTTCCTTTCGATGCATAATATTTGTCGTAAAAGCTCCCATTGTTAGGGTCATATTGACTTGCAGATGGAATACTTATTTTCTTCGTATAGGATAAATTGGTTTGTACAGAAGGGTTAATTTGATAGGTTACATAGGCATTTGGAAATAAGTTAGAAATCTTTGAGGAAAGAGTGTTTGAGAATAGGCTGCTGGAACGATTGACTTCGTAATTCTCCCATCTTACTCCTGCTCCAAACGTGAATTTTTTGATGTTTTTCATCGCTTCAGTATAAAAAGCTAAATTCTTTTCTACAAATTGAAAGTCCAATTGTGAGTTATAGCTTTCTTCTGTAAAAAGGGACGTATTTGTATTGTTAACATTGTATCTCCCTAAATTGGAATTGTCTTCGATGTTGAATTTACTTCCAAAATTTACTGTTGCAAATGTATAAGGCAGGTTAATATCCAATTTTGCATAGGAGGTAGATACGTTATTTGTGAATTTATATAAACTATACAAATTTGTACCATTATCTCGTTGAGATGATTTCATTTGATTTCCACCGCTGTTTATTCCAGTATATCCTGTCAATTCTATCGATTTACCATGGGTGTCTAGGGTCTTTTTGTATTTGACGATGAATTCTTGGTTCAATCCAGTTCCGTTATTTGTAGCATTATTTAAATAATCTACGAAGTTTTCTGTAGAGTTTAATCCACTTACAATCGATTTTGTAGAATTACTTGAATAAATGTTGTAATTGAAAAGTAGGGTAGAAGTTGGTGAAAGTTTAAAACTAATGGATGGCTTAAAATAAAGTGTTTTGTCTGTTGATTGCTGATGAATGCTTGTTGTCAATTGTTTAATTGGTTGAAAGTAAGTAAACTGTTGCTTTAATTCATTGTTGTAGGTCGACTCAATATGATTATAACCCGTTTGCATTTGCCAGTAATATCTTTTTCTTCGACCATTCAAGACCAACGATGGGGAAAGTTTATCATTCAAATTTCGTCCATAATTCAAACTTATACTTCCTGCAATCCATTTGGCTGTTGTCCCTTGTGTGATAATGTCAAAAATAACGCCTTGTAAATTAGCGTCGTAGGCTGCTCCTGGATTTGCATTGATTTCAATACGTTCCACAGAAGTAGCAGGATAACTCAATAAAAAATTAGTTAAATTAGGACCCGATAAATTACTTGGAATGCCATCGAGGTAAACACTTACTCCTTTCCCTTTGTAGGTAATATCTCCCGAAGGGGAAATAAAAGTTCCAGGCAACTTTTTGATTGCATCATATAAATTACTAATAGTCAATATATCATTGTTCTTGAATTGGATGTGTACTTTGTTACCAATGGTTTGAATCATGTCTTTTTTGATACCTGTAATCGTTGCAGCCTCCAATACTTTACTAAAAGTAGATTTTAGTAATAAAACATTCCCTATCTGTATCTTTACTTTTGTCAAATCTGTTTCATTAAGCTGAAATGGGAGTGTTTCGGTAAAATATCCTTCTGATTCAATGATTAAATGAAACTGTCCTTGTTGTATTTTAAAGTGGATTATTTGTTGATTTGAAGTAAAACTAATTGAATCAGTAAAATATATTTTCTCATGATTGACGTCGCTAATAATGTAATTAATCTTAGTAGAATCACATGGCGTCTTAAAATCGGTTTTAAATACGTTAAATGATAAGTCAATCGACTGACTAAAACTTAATAATGGCATAAAGAAGAAAAGGAATAAAAGTTTTTTCATACTTCGGTGTAAATGATTAATAATGAGCGAAAATAAATCCCTTTTACTTGATAAATTGTTAATTTCTGGTAAAATAAATTTTAATTGTGAAATTTTAAGAAGTTGTTTATTGAGAAATTATTTTGAACTAAATATTTCCTATTTGAGCCATAAAACTTCCCCCTTTGGAGGGGGACCGAGGGGGAGGATAATTTTCAAATTATCAAATTATCAAATCTTCAAACTTTCCCTTCAAAAACTTACCTGTATAATTATCCTTCTCTAAAATCAATTCTTCAGGTGTTCCTGTAAACACAATCTTACCTCCTTTATCACCACCCTCAGGACCAATATCAATCACCCAATCAGCACATTTAATCACATCACCGTTGTGTTCGATCACAATGACTGAATTTCCGGCGTCAATTAGACGTTGTAATGCGATTAAAAGTTTTTCTATATCATAGTAATGCAAACCTGTTGTCGGTTCGTCAAAAATGAATACATTCCCTTGTGCACCTGCACTTTTGGTTAAAAAAGAGGCTAGTTTGATACGTTGTGCTTCACCACCACTTAATGTACTCGAAGATTGACCCATTTTAATATAACCAAGACCTACGTCCTCTAAAGGTTGAATTTTAGAAACGATTTTATCTTCTAAGGTTCCTTTGTGTTCCTTGAAAAATGCCAACGCCTCAGAAATATCCATTTCAAGTAAATCTGCAATGTTTTTTTCGTGGTATTTAACTTCTAATGTTTCTGCTTTATAACGACGACCCACACACGTTTCACATGGTAAATGTACATCGGCCATAAATTGCATTCCTACAGTAATGATTCCTTCTCCTTCACACATTTCACAGCGACCACCTTCGACATTGAAACTGAAAAATCCTGGCTTGTAGCCTCTCGCCTTAGATATAGGTAAACGTGAATACAAGTCACGAATTTCATCAAATGCCTTGACGTAGGTTACAGGATTACTTCTGGATGACTTACCAATCGGATTTTGATCAATGAGCTCAATTCCTTTCACAAATTTCAAATCGCCCTCCACAGCCTTCACTTCGCCTTGGAAATCTCCAAATACGCCTAATTGTTTACGTATAGCAGGGTAAAGGATGTCTTTGATCAGTGTCGATTTTCCAGAACCACTCACGCCTGTCACACAAAGCAATGAGAACAATGGGATGTCAACGCTCACATTCTGTAAGTTGTTTTCTCGTGCACCGACGATTTTTATCCAATTGCGTGGTTTGCGTTTAGTAGCAGGTATCGGTATAACGCGTTCTTTCGTTAAGTATTGAGCTGTTAAACTTTGTTTTTGGTTGCGTAACTGACTATCATTTCCTTGGAAAACAACTTCTCCACCGTAAATTCCTGCCATTGGACCAATATCTAAAATTTCATCAGCCTCTTTCATGATGTCTTCTTCGTGCTCGACGATGATTACGGTGTTTCCTAAATCACGCAAATTTTTTAGAACATCAACTAATTTTTTTGTGTCACGCGGATGTAAACCGATACTTGGTTCATCCAAAATATACATCGAACCAACCAAACTACTTCCCAAAGAGGTAGCTAAATTGATACGTTGTGATTCTCCTCCTGATAAGGAATTTGAAGTTCTGTTCAAGGTTAAGTACTCCAATCCAACCTCACACAAGAACTTCAAGCGACTAATAATTTCTATTAAAATGCGTTTTGAAATTTGTGTATCGTATTCATTTAATTCTATGGATTGAAAAAAAGAATAACATTCACGAATTGGAAGTAATACTAAATCAGTAATGGTTTTTCCTTGAACGGTTACATAATTACTGTCTTTTCGTAAACGCGTTCCTTTACAATCTGGACATATCGTTTTTCCACGATACCTAGAAAGTAATACACGGTATTGAATTTTATAAGTTTGTGTTTCTACAAATGCAAAAAAACCGTTTATTCCTGTGAAATACTTATTTCCAGTCCATAACAATTCGTACTCCTCATTCGTTAATTCATCAATCGGTCTGTGAATCGGAAAGTTGAATTTAGTAGAGTTGAGGATTAATTCGCGTAAATATTCTCCCATCGTATCACCTTTCCAACAAGCAATCGCACCTTGGTAAACGCTTAAAGAAGGATCTGGGATAACCAGTTTCGGGTCAATATCAACCACTGAACCAAAACCTTCACATTTTTTACATGCTCCATATGGATTATTAAATGTAAAAAATTGTTCACTAGGTTCGGTAAATTCTATCCCGTCCAATTCAAAACGATTGTTGAAGTAGACAGTTTCATTGGTGTCAGGGTAATAAATTTCACAATTTCCGTGACCTTCGGAAAATGCTAAAGATGTAGAATCGGAAATACGTAATAACGCATCCTCATTACGTGTAGTTTTAAAACGATCAATGACTACTTTAGCTTCTAGGATGTCTTTGGTATCGATTGTGATATCATCCAAGTCAAACACTTCATTATGTATTAAAATACGCGCATATCCTTGTTCTTTCAATAAAGATAGTTGTCGTTCAACACCATATTTTTGAAAGGTATGTATAGGAGAAAGCAAATAGATTTTAAGCGCTTCTTCTTGCGTTTTGATGTGTTCCAATACATCAGTAACCGTATGTTTTTTCACTTGATTACCTGATATTGGAGAATGTGTTTTACCTATTCGTGCAAAAAGTACTTTGAAATAATCGTAAATTTCAGTCGAAGTTCCAACTGTGGAACGAGGATTGGTAGAAGTCACTTTTTGTTCAATCGCAATAGCAGGGGAGATGCCTTTGATAAAATCCGTATCCGGTTTATCTAGCTTCCCTAAAAATTGACGGGCATAAGAAGATAAACTCTCTACATAACGTCTTTGTCCTTCAGCATATAACGTGTCAAAAGCAAGAGATGATTTTCCTGATCCAGATAATCCTGTAATTACCGTGATTTTACCGTGTTTAATTTTAACATCTATGTTTTTTAGATTGTTAACACGGGCTCCTTTAATATGGATGTATTTTTCACCCATTCATTCGTTCCCTTACTAATTCTAACGCTAACTCCAATTGCTCTTGCTGGTTAATGTCGCTGTTATCTAACACAACTGCATCTTCTGTTTGTATCAATGGACTTTCTTCACGGGTAGAATCTAAATGATCTCTTTCCTCTAAATTTTGTTTAATCTCTTCGCGGGTAATGTCTGGTTCAGTTACAAGTAACTCTTTAAATCGTCTATCGGTTCTTACTTCAGGAGAAGCAGTTACAAATAATTTTAATTCAGCATTAGGAAAAACTACCGATCCAATATCTCTACCGTCCATGACCACACCGCCTTTTTCACCCATCTTTTGTTGTTCGATAACCAACTTTTGTCGAACCTCTTTAATACTTGCAACCTTACTCACTAATGAGGATATTTCTAAGGTTCTAATTTCACGCTCAACTACTTCATTATTTAATAAAATTTCCAATTTTGAAGTATCTTTATTTCTTTCAAAATGGATTTCAATGTTATTTAAATGTGCTATGATAGCTTGTTGATTTACAAAATCTTTATCTACTAATCCTTTTCGAAAACAAAACAAAGTTACAGCACGATACATAGCACCTGTATCTACAAATACATATCCTAATTCGAAAGCTAATGCTTTGGCTAGTGTACTCTTTCCACAGCTCGAAAATCCGTCAATAGCAATGGTGATTTTTTTATGGCTTTGCATGTTATTTTACTTCGAATTTGACGTAAATATTTGAGGCGATTTTAATTTTTGAAAATTGAATTTCTATTCGTTCAGGTTTCATTTCTGAGTTTTCTGAAGATTTATCATCATATATTCCACGTTTATTCATCATCAACATTGGGTATGGATATATATTGTTGTTATGTCTTACTATTAATGATTTCCCGGTCGTTTCACCAATCGCATGCAATAAATAATCAGCTCTATGTTTTGCGTTTTTTATCGCTTTAATTTCAATATCTTTTACAATTGCATCATATTTTGTATGACTGACTTTCTCAATGTAGATATCGTTTATTTTGATCTCATTCAATTTTTCAAAAACTAACGCAACTTCCTTGGCACTAGAAACTTTTAATAAATAATTTGATTTTGAAAGAATTTGTTTTTTCCATTTTACTTGTACAATGTCTGTATTTGCATCTGAAAGACTTAAGTCTTCTAAATTAATTCCATTTGCAATCAAGGTTTTTTTCATCTCTTCCTCTTGATCCTCTATCGCAATTTTTGATTTCCCATCAATACGCTCATCAATTTCAATTTTAAGATAAATCATATCTGGAACCACTAATGTATCTGCAGAACCGTCAACCTCAATATATGATTTTTCGTGTAAAGCGCCATTAACTTGAGATTGAGAATATTCTGCTAAGAATATAAATAATAAGATGAAAATAGATTGCTTCATAATTTAGTATATTTTAGGATATTTAGTTGGATTTACTTCATTCATAATTTCCATTACTTTTTCGATAATATCCTCCAAGTTTGGTTTAGAGAAATAATCTCCATCAGATCCATATGCTGGTCTGTGATCTTTAGATGTCAATGTCACAGGGGCAGAATCTAAGGTGAAATAAGCTTTTTGTTCCGTTAAAATTTTATCTAACATGAAGCCGCATGCACCACCACTTACATCCTCATCAACCAATAACAATCGGTTAGTTTTCTCCAAAGATTTCTTAATTCGATGGTTTATGTCAAATGGTAAAATTGTTTGAACATCAATAAGTTCTACATGAATATCGTGTTCTTTTAATATATGACAAGCCTTTTCACAAATGTTGAATGTCGAACCATAAGATACCAAAGTTAAGTCACTACCTTCCATCACAATTTCAGGAATTCCAATCGGTGTTCTATAATCTCCAATATTTGTTGGACGCTTTTCTTTCGTTCTGTAACCGTTTAATGGTTCAATCACCAATGCACAATCGTCACTAGCTAATAAGGTATTGTAAAATCCTGCTGCTTTCGTCATGTTTCGAGGAACACATACTATCATACCACGAACTGCATTGATAATCATCCCCATTGGACTACCACTATGCCAAATTCCTTCCAAACGGTGTCCACGTGTACTAATAATTAAAGGCGCTTTTTGACCTCCCTTTGTTCTGTATTGTAAGGTTGCTAAATCATCAGACATGACTTGCAAT
>CANCJF010000016.1 GCA_947378245.1 Bacteroidota bacterium | reverse complement strand
CACCTGTTCTAGGATCCAAATCTCCAGCAAATGGACTAGGTCTATCTGAACTAAAAACAACTGAAGTTTTCTTTTTATCCGCAAAAACAGGAGACATATCTATCCCATCTTTATTTAGAACAGATAAATTAGTAATGATATGATTTGTTTTATTTGACATAAATTTCGCAACCTCTTTACATGCAACCAATCCAGCATTGGCTCTTGTATCAGTTGGCACCAGTGTCTTGTATGCATTATAATGTTCTATTGCTAAATTATAATCACCCATATAACGAATCATCTCAGCATAATAGAACAAAACTTGAGGGTTAATCAATTGATAATTTACAACTAAAGCTTTCTGATACCAATCCAAAGCATTTTTATAATCCTCTAACATACGGTAGCATTCACCTGTTTTGAAAGCCATATCTCCCTTTCTTTCAGGAGCTTTACGACTTTTTGGATTCACTTTATCAAAAGCATGCATCGTAAGTTTAACAGCTTCTACATAATTTTCATCTTGAAATGCTTTATTTGCTTTTTTTATCTCTTTTGGTTCTTGTCCAAAAGACTGAAAAGCAAGCATTAACACACAAAAAAAGAATATATTACGAAATAACATAATGTCCAATCAATTTAATTCTAACAAAAAGAATTTGAAAGTAAGTATAAATCACGAAACTACAAAATGAAAAGCTGAAATTTAACTACTCTCGAGAACCCTGTGTAAAATTATCCCACTTCTTTAAAATCTCAAGAAATCCTAATGGTAGATCGGAATCAAAACTTAATTGTTGACCTGTCATTGGGTGTTTAAAACCAAGTGTTTTAGCATGTAGTGCTTGTCCAGGTATAAGGGAAAAACAATTTTCAACAAATTGCTTGTATTTAGTATGTGTCGTGCCACGTAAAATGGAATCACCTCCATACTCGTTATCATTGAATAAAGGATGGCCAATAGACTTCATGTGAGCACGAATTTGGTGAGTACGCCCCGTTTCTAACTTACATTCTATTAAAGTAACCAATCCATAGCGTTGTATGACTTTGTAATGTGTAACAGCATGTTTACCATATTCACTATCCTCAGGGAAAACTGCCATTACCTTTCTGTTTTTTAAAGACCTACCAATATTTCCAATAATAGTTCCTGCTTCTTCTTTTACATCTCCCCATACAAGTGCATTATATCTTCGCTCTGTACTACGATCAAAAAATTGTTTTGCTAAATTGGTTAATACAAACTCTGTTTTTGCAATTACCATTAATCCAGTTGTATTCTTATCCAAACGATGTACTAAACCAGGTCTACCCGAATAATCTTCGGTCTTAATAGGTAAATTATCAAAATGGTATACCAATGCATTTACTAGGGTTCCTGTGTAATTTCCATAACCAGGATGAACAACCATTTCTGATGGTTTATGCACTACTGCTAAATATTCATCCTCAAATTCGATATTAATTGGAATATTTTGTGGTATTAATTCAATTTCACGAATAGGATAAGGAAAAACAACTGAAATTTCATCGCCAGGTTTTACTTTATAATTTGGTTTAATAGCTACTTTATTGGCTAATACATTACCATTCCTAGCTGCAACCTGAATTTTATTACGTGATGTATTTGGTAATCGATCTAATAAAAATTTATCAATGCGAATTAATTCTTGACCTTTGTCTACTTTAAACTTATGGTGTTCAAATAACTCGTCTTCTCCAGCGTTTTCTTCCCATTCGGCATCATTGAAATTATCCATTATAGTTTGCTTATTTTATATGTTTGACGTGTGTTTTTATCTTGAAACAGGTAAATTCCTGCGGGTAAATCTATCAAAGAAATTTTTGTAGTTGTAGCATCAATTTCTTGTATTAGTTTACCTTGTATATCTAGTAATACCCCACCTTGAAAAGGTGAATAATTTGCTTGAATTGTAACAAATTCATCTGTTGGATTAGGATAAAGAGATAGCGAGCGAGAGGTTTCCATCTCAAGCTGATTAATACCTACATGCTTATTCAAATTTGAAGTAAAAATAGGGCGCATCATCAAAGCTCCTTGTTGTTTAGATTCTATCCATGTCGAACCATCAAATGTATGATACAACTTAGAATTAGTTAGAGTATTTGCATCAAAACCAATATTAAGTTTTTGAACGTCAAACTGCTTAACCCCTATAAAAAAAGTTCCAGAAATTGGCAAACGTTTATAATCTTTAAAATAATAATTAGTGAATTTATTTCTGAAATTTTGATATACTGGTTGTTGTAATGAAAAATCATCATCTTTATAAATTACTTTATTAGGTAATCCATTTAATTCATCCCAAATATAGACTGAAAATAATTTTTTAGATACATCAAGAACAGATGGAACAAAATGAATAGATATTCCTAATAAAGAATCTGCAATGTAGGGCTCAAATTTATAGGCTAAAGTTGCTCCCGAAGCATCTAAACCATAAGCTTGCTCAGCACTACCGTCATCGTATGAATAATAATCTTTAAATACCTGATTAGTGTAACAAGTGTCATTTTGAATGTAGGCTGGATAATATTTTTGTTCAAAAGGAGCTGGAATTATTGTTTTAATAAAAAAAGATGCCGAGTCATTCGTATTAGAGGGAAAGATGAAAGAAGCCTTAGAAAAATCAAAGTAATTAACATAAGTAGTTAATGGTAAGTAATTTATATCTCCTCCTGACAATTGTTGTCCAGACAATGAAAATGATTTAATTTTTGCTTTTTTATCGAAAATCTCAACACTACCATCTAAATTCTGTTCTTGAATAGAAAATCCATTACGTACAGAAATTTGAACTGAATCATTTATCCCATTTTGGGTCATACTTTTATAATGCTTCCAAGGCACAGAAGTAAAATTTTTGATTAATGAACCTGTAGGATAAACCAATGCAAAATCTTTAAATACATTTGTATCTGTTAGTTTCGAATCCTTTTTTAATTCTACATAATCTAAATGAAAATGATCTAAACTTCCCGAAATATCTCCATAATTTGTAAATCGAAATTTAAAATTATTCTTATAAAAAGCAGGATTAGTAATTGCTAAATGTACTTTTTTAAATGACTTACATTCTGCATCAAATTTAACTTCATCTGACTCAACTGTTGTAGACCAAAAAGAAACCCACTGATCCCAATCTGGCCTATATAATTGCAAGCAAAGTGAATCAGATTGTTGCTTTGAGCCAAAATTTATATTTTCAGGTTTGTCGCCATAACCTTTAGGCTGATAGGCAAAACTTATATACAATGAATCAGCAGGAACAACATTCGATAAATCTATATTTTTTGACGTTAAATAATCCCCATAATCCCTTGATTGAGAATTTATTGAATAGGGATACCCCTTATCATCTAATCCATCAAAACTTGCAACTCCAAGCGACCATGGTTGGTAAGCTAATGTATAATTATGAAAAGTAAACGTATCTACCCAAATAGCCTGATTGTCTTTTATTTTCTTAAAAAATACGCGGGCAGAGTCTAGAATGACATCTTTTGTTTTGATTTTCAAAGAATCATGTGAATTCTTACTACCAATTGTATCGTAGTAGCTATAGGCAGGATAAACAATAACATCCTGAAATGTTGGAGGATAGGTTGTCAAATTATACCTTACAATAGTAGTTGATTTATTCAATAAATTAGTGTCTTTTTTAGTGTTTGTATTATAGACAGATGTGTAGGATTTATTATAGGTGTAATTTAGATATTTATAAAAAGGTTTGCCCGTTAATTTATCTATCAACGAATAATACAAATTACTTTTAATATCACCCGAATACAAATTATCGTAACGTTGAAAGTGATTTGTTGAAAAATCGTCAAAAATGGGAATTTTTAGAGTATCTGTACTATATATAATTAGAGAATCTATCGTTTTTCCACGTTTTATTTTCTGGAAAGAACTACCAGACAAATTTGTTTCCAAGGGAGATAATACCTCATCCTGAGCAAAGAAATTTATACTTATTAAGAAAAACAAAAACAAAAAACAAAAACGCATAAAAAACGATTGTATCAAATCAATTAATAACGAAAGAAAAAATATTTTATTGTTCCTCCTCTGTTTGCTCTGAACGTTTATCTTTGAATTCCTTTTCTAAAAATATCACAATATCTGAACCAGGAGGTCTCATATTATCTTTAAAATATTCAGGAGTTTGTGATGAAATTCTAGCCTTCAACGTATCTTTTTTAGTCTTACAACCACTACAATCTCCTATTATTAATGAAACAGAAGGCAACTCGTAAACAACTGAATCTGCTTGAGTATAAGTCAAACCGTACAAATCTGGAACCTCAAAAGGATCTTCTTTAGAACCTTTCCCAATGATTAAATGTATGATTGAGCCATGCGGAACCTTATCCCCTTCTTTCACTCTTCTTCCTTTATATTTTTGAGAAATTACAGCATCAATATCATTTGGGCTTATTTTGTATGAAAACTGAAATTTGAGTCCTCTATTTTTTAAAATACTTTCTGAATATCTTTTTGATTTATGAATTAAATCTGGAACTATAACGTAATTAATTTTTTTAGATAAACTTATTTCAAGAATCCTTGAACTTTTAACAAAAACTTTACTTCTAGATGTCGGTTCTGGATTTTGTTTTACGATGGTTCCTTCTTTAACATCAGGTCGATAAATAGAATCTAGAACTATATAATCTAACTCAGATTCATCTAATAAATCTTCTATATTGTCAATATGTTTACCTACCACATTTGGAACTGCAATCTTTTCTCCATGATGGGTTCTAATATCTAAATAAAGTAATGTCCCTCCGACAATCAAAAGATAGAACAAAATAAGCAATCCAAATTGTTTGATAAAATGTTTTGTCGTTATAAATGCAAGTATATTTTTCAGAGTATTCATTGAATCAATTTTAACAAACAAATATAAAGATAAATATGGTTTATGAATTATAAGTCATGAATTATGGATTTATAAATAATACTATCTATTTTTGAAACATCAATCTATCAATTATGAAACATATTGCGATTCTGTGCGGAGGATTTTCCTCCGAATTTGAAATTTCCAAAAAAAGTGCGACAACTATTTTAACGAACTTTCCAGATGGATATTTTCCATTCCTAGTTGAAGTCACCAAGCATTCTTGGACTGCATTAATTTCTGGACAACGAATCGCTTACAATCCTTGGGAACAATCCTATGAATTTGAAGGTAAAGAGCGTCAAGTGGATGTCGCAATCATTTATATCCATGGAAATCCTGGAGAAAACGGAAAAATTCAAGCCTTGCTAGAAATGCAAGAAATTCCATACATAAACTCAGGTTCATTAGCTTCTGAATTATCGTTTGATAAATGGTATTGTAATCAATTTTTAAAAGGATTTGCTATTCCTGTTGCAGAATCATTGCTATTATTAAATCCTACAGACTACTCAACTGAAGAAATTATCAATACACTTGGATTACCTTGCTTTGTAAAACCTGCTGATTCAGGATCAAGTTATGGAATTTCTAAAGTAAATCAAACTGAAGAACTTCAACCGGCTTTGACAAAAGCATTTACTGAAGGTAAAACAGTTGTAATTGAAGCGTTTTTAAAAGGTACAGAAGTGACTTGTGGTGCTTATAACACCCAAGACGGAATTAAAACTCTTCCAATAACAGAAATAGTAAGTGAAAACGACTTTTTCGATTTTGAAGCAAAATATCATGGAAAATCAGAAGAAATTATCCCTGCGCGAATTTCTGATATTGAGGCACAACGTATTAATGAAATAACTGTAAAAATCTATAAATTACTAAAACTTCGTTCCATTGCACGAATCGATTTTATGTTAGTTAACAATATACCTCATGTCATAGAAGTCAATACTACACCTGGGTTTTCAGAGGCTAGTATCGTTCCCCGTATGTTAGCGCACCAAGGAAAGAGCATCAAAGAATTTTGGGGGGAAATATTAGATTTGGAATTGAAAAAATAAAACTTTGTAGGTATGTAGCATGTTACATACCTACAAGGTTTTATTGCAAATACAACGCATTCATAATAGCCTCCATTTTTTTCATGATCGCACTGTTAGAGCATGAATAATTATTTACAATTAACGCAAATGCAATTTTTTTACCTGAACCAGTATCAACATAGCCTGCATATGATTTAATCCGACGCATGGTTCCGCTTTTCGCATAGATCTTACCCTCAGCGCATTGACCTTTACAAAAAGTTGATAAAGTTCCCGAAACGCCTGCAATTGGCAGAGTCGATTTAAAAACATCACGATTTTTGGATAAATACATGTATTTCAATAATTCACAATAATTTCGTGCACTAACACTATTTGAACGGGAAAGTCCACTACCATCCGTTAGATTTAACCCTTGTGTGTTGATACGAGATGCCCAATGATCTTCCATCACTTTCACACCATTTTCAGTTGTACCCTCACCTAATTTTTCAAATCCTATCCACGCATTTAATGTTTCAGCATATACATTTATACTTTTCATATTTGTCCAAAAAGCAACCTCTATCACTGACCGACCTGTATGTTCGAGCAATAAATGAAGATTTGAGTAATTGATTGGTAAAGAGATTTTATCTTGACTTGATCTGCTTGAAATTAATTGACCCTCAATACTAATTCCACGTTGTTGTAGAACTTCTTTGAAAGCTTGAAGAAATTGATTTTCAGGATCAGGCATACTTCCTTTCACAATAAAACAAGAAGAATTTGCAGAAAGTGATCCTCGAATGGTACGATCATAATTATATGGTCCTCCATAAATAACAGAATTATCTCCTACCCCACTTTGAGCGATTAATTGATTTTTCAACGTTAGATTGGGAACTATTGGAAATGTTTTAAGCAATATCGGTTTGAGTCTTGGCGCAGGTACCTGAAAATAAAATCGAATCCAATTATCGTAGATCGATAAACCAGCATGAAAAGCTCCATAATAGTTTCCAATATCATCATATGCCCAGCCATTTGGAACACCGTTGTAACCAAATGCTGTACCGTCTCCAATAATATCACCTGATATCTTTCGAATACCCTTTGCATAAATTGTATCCGCCCAACGCCATAAAAATTGACTTAAACTATCTTCATGATTAAAATACTGACTTCCTAAAGATATATCGGCAGCTCCTTTAATATATAAATTACCATTAAGAACAGAATCTTTTAATAATGAAACATTCGAATAAATCTGAGTTTTTGGCTTAAAATTAGGTCCTAATAATTCAATAGCTGTTGCCGTAGAAAATAACTTTACAGTCGAAGCAGGAGGCAAGGATAATGAATCCTTCACATTTCCAAGAATAGAATCGTTCGACAAATCAATTGCTAAAAAACTAATGGAGGCATTTGCTAAACTTTTGTCCTTTTGAAAAGCAATAAGTACACTATCCAAATTTGCTTGGGAAAAAGCTAATGAAGAAAAAATAGAAAGGAAAAAAACTAATTTCATACTACAAAAATGAGACGGAAAAGTTCATGATTTCATAAGAAAGATAATACTTTTTAACATTTCATCTTCGATAACCTTTTAAAAATGAGTTTAGAATTAAGTCTCAAAGTTTTAATTTAGTAATTTAAAAGTGTGTTATGCCAAGAGTATTACGTATAATAAATCGATTTAATATTGGAGGGCCTACCTATAACGCTACATTTCTCACGCGCTTTTTAGATGAAGAATTTGAAACCCTACTTATTGGGGGGTTACCTGAGGAGGGAGAATCCGATTCTTTACACATTCCTGAGGAATATGGTATTAACCCAACAATTATTAAAGAATTAAAACGAATACCAAATTTAAAATCAGATAGGGAAGCCTATAAAAAAATTAAAGAAATAATTCTTGAATATAAACCTGATATAGTACATACACATGCATCGAAAGCAGGAGCGATTGGAAGACGTGCTGCATATGCATGTAAAGTACCAGTAATTGTTCACACTTTTCATGGCCATGTTTTCCATTCCTATTTCGGAAAATTAAAAACAAGTTTGTTCAAGTTTATTGAACGAAAGTTAGCTCGAAAAACAACAGCAATTGTAGCA
Source organism: Bacteroidota bacterium (assembly GCA_947378245.1). Taxonomy (GTDB): domain Bacteria; phylum Bacteroidota; class Bacteroidia; order Flavobacteriales_D; family Crocinitomicaceae; genus CANHVK01. The sequence goes on along the minus strand of CANCJF010000016.1, from coordinate 22,453 downwards.
ATTAGTGAAATTCAAAAAAAGGAATTATCAGATATACATAAAATTTGTCCTCCGGAAAAAATACATGTAATTCCTTTAGGTTTTGACTTGGGAAAATTTCAGGAAAATATTAAAATCAAACGAGCACATACAAGAGCAACATTAAAATTAACTGAGAATGATGTCGCTGTTGCTATTATTGGACGTTTGACTAAAATTAAAAATCATGCTTTCTTTTTGGAAGTAATAGAAAAATTATCATACAATAAGGAAGCAAATGCAACATTTTTTATTGTTGGAGATGGGGAATTAATGCCTCAAATTACTGAAAAAGTTAATGAATTAAAACAAAATTATCACGCAAAAATTGTACTTACATCTTGGATAAAAGACATTGCTAGTTTTAATGCCGGAATGGATGTGATCTGTCTCACATCAGATAATGAAGGTACACCCGTAAGTTTAATTGAAGCTCAAGCATCAAATGTGCCAGTCATAACAACTGATGTGGGCGGCGTAAAAGATATCATTGAAGAGGGAAAAACTGGATTTGTAGTAAACAAAGGTGATTTAGAAGATTACGTCAAAAAATTGGGAAATTTGATAAATAATAAAGAACTTCGCACGGAAATGTCTTCAAATGGTTGGAATTTTGTAAAAGAAAAATTTCACTATACTAGATTAGCAAAAGATATGGAAGAATTATATCGAAAATTATTAAAAAAAAATGCGAAATAGTCTATTGAAATACTGTTGTTTAATATCTATCTTGGTATTTATTTCATCTTGTGCTGTTGAGAGATCAAGAATATTTAAAATCCCTAGAGGTTCAGAATATGTCTTCGATACACTGACTCCAACAGTAAATAGTGAATATAAAATTACAGTTGGTGACAAGATATCTTTTTCTGTATTAACAAATAATGGTGAAAGTATATTTTTAAACCAATCTAAAACAGATTATGGAAAGTTTGGTGATGGTGAAATTGTTGTAAAAAATGATAGCACTGCTTATTTACCACTCATTGGGAATATTCATTTAGTTGGTCTAACAACTGTTGAAACAGAAGATCTTTTTAAAAAGGAATTTTCAAAATACATCAATGATCCATACGTAAAAATTACTGTTTCAAATGCTAGAATAGTGTTGTTTAAAGGAATAGGATCTTCCGCAAGTATTATAAATATTCCAAATAATAAAACAAGCATTTTGGAAGTCATTGCGATGTCAGGAGGAATCCCGGACCGAGGAAATTCAAAGACAATTAAATTAGTAAGAAAAGTAAATGGAGTTAGAAAAATTTATTTAATTGATTTATCAACAATTGACAAAATTGAAAATGGAGATATGCTCGTACAATCTAACGATTATATATATATAGAATCAAATATAAATTATATACAAGAGTTTGCGAGAGAATTTCAGCAGTTTTTAGCACCTGTTAGTATCATAATATCTACAGTAACTTTATATAAAGCATATACCAAGTGATCGAAGCACCTAAAGGCATAATAGTTAATAAGGGTTTTTATCCTCATATTATTCGAAATATTCTAAGAAGATATTGGTATTTTCCAATATTAACACTTGGTATTTTTTATGTGGTTGGGTATTTTTATCTCCGATACACCAAAGCTGTTTATGAATCAAATTCTGTAATACAAATTTCAGATCAAGATCAAAGTAAAGAAGTGATTGGAATTGATAATGCAATTGCCGCAAAAGACATTTCTGCAGAAATTCAATTTCTTAGTTCTCCCTTCTTATTCGAAAAATCATTATCAAAACTAGACTTAAAAATAAGCGCGTACGCTGAAGGAAAAATACTTACAGAAGATCTTTATAAAAAAAGTTCATTTAAAATAAATTTATTAAAGCTAAATGACTCAACGCTATTTGATAAACCTATTTTCATTAAATCAATAGAAGGATCAACAATTTTATTAGAGTACAATGTTGGTAATAAAAAAAATAAAATTTATGGAAAAATAAATAACACCATTAGTTGTTCTAAATTCCAGATTTATGTATCAGTACCGAATTACAATTCATTTATTTCTTCTGTAACAGGAAATAAAGTTTATTTTACGATAAATAGTAAATCTTCTCTTGTATCAAAATTTTTCCCAAACTTATTAGTAACACCGATAGACCCTGCAGCGAAAACAATTGGTATAAGCTTTACCCATGAAAACCAAAATATTTGTCATGACATAGTAGACGCTGTCACGACTTCCTTTTTTGATTATGATGAAGAAGTAAGAACACAAGGCGCTAACAACAGTTTATTATTTATTGAAAGCCAACTCGATTCTTTAGCTAAAGAATTAAAAAATGCAAACGATAGTATATTATATATTCAAAAGGCATCAAAAATGATAAGTCCGGAGAGTAAAGAATTAGATATTTCGAACAGAATTACAGACTTGAGGGATGCATTAAAATTAAACTATGAAGATTTAAAAACCATTCAAAATTTAAAACACAGAATTCAAAATGATCCAAATCGTGTCGAGTTATACAAAATAACTCCAGATTTTAATGAAAATGGAATGCTTTCTGGTCTTGAAAAAAATAAAGAAATTTTGTTTGATTTGATTGACAAAAGGGAAGAAATATTATATTCCTTAACCGAAGAAACAAATGAAATTAAACAGATAAACAAAAAAATTAAATCTGCAATTAAAAATATATTAAAAGAGATATTAAATGCTGAAAAAGACTTATTAGAGAAAATCACATCCCGAGAAAAAGATTTAAGTGAGTTAGAAAAAGAATCCTATGCTTTTCCAAAAAACAAAATCAGATTTACAAAACTAGATAATTTAGTTCAGGTTAATGAAAAATATTATAAAATGTTTGAGGAGAAGAAATTTACCTATGCGATTTCAAACGCTGGTTATGTTCCATCAAACAGAATATTAACCTACCCCACTATTCCAAGTGAGCCATTTAGTCCCAAAGGAAATATAATATATTTAGCCTTTATCGGAGGAGGATTAATAATTGGCTTGCTATTTTTAGCTTTTAAATACCTAACATTTAACGAAATTAACAATATTGAAGAGTTGAAAAACATACTCTCGGAAAAAGTCAATATTTTAGGTGGAGTACCTCTAACAAAACAAAGTATGGAGTTCTCTCAATTAGTTGTTCAAGAATCTCCAAAATCAATGTTGGCTGAGTCACTGCGAAATATTCGTTCTAACTTAGCATTTATAAATAAAAATGCTCAAACTATAGTAATTAGTTCATCTATATCAGGTGAAGGAAAAACATTTATCGCACTAAATCTTGCAGGAATTATTGCTATGTCAGGTAAGAAAACTATCGTTCTTGATTTAGATTTACGTAAACCTAAAGTACATTTAGGTTTTAATTCTACGAATGATGTTGGAATGAGTAATTTGATTGTAAATCAAATTACATTAGAAGAAGCAATTCAAAAATCCAAATTTACAAATCTAGATTTTATAACTGCAGGACCAATTCCACCAAACCCTTCAGAATTAATTTTAAGTAAAGAATTTCAAAATATTTTATCAATATTAAAATCAACGTACGACATTGTAATAATCGATAACCCACCTGTAGGACTAGTGTCAGATGGTATACAATTACTTGCCAATGCCGATATTCCTATCTATGTATTTAAAGCCCACTATTCTAAACGTATTTCAGCTTATAAAGTCGCTGAAATCTTAGAAATCGAGCAAATAAAATCATTAAATATTATATTAAATGGTATTGATCCAAAAAGAAGTGGATATGGGTATGGATACGGGTATGGATACGGGTACGGGTACGGGTATGGGTATGGGTATGGGTATGGGTATGGGTATGGGTATGGATCAAATTCAGGATATTACGACGAGCCTGTGCAAATTCGCGAATCAATTATAAAAAGAATAAAAAATAGAATTTTAAGAAAATGATTTTTACCAATACAGAAATTGAAGGGCTTATCATCATCGAAACAAAAAAATTTTATGATGATAGAGGATATTTTTTTGAAAATTTTCATCAAGATAAATTTTGCGAATACACAAAACAAAATATTCAATTTGTTCAAGAGAATGAATCTTCTTCTAAAATAAATGTAGTAAGAGGACTACACTTTCAGTCTCCACCTCATGGACAAGGAAAACTAGTAAGAGTTCCATTTGGGAAGGTGATTGATGTCGTAGTTGATATAAGAAAAAACTCAAAGTCTTATGGAAAAACATTTTCAATCGAATTATCAAAAGAAAATGGTAAACAACTATGGATTCCTGAAGGATTTGGTCATGGATTTGTCAGCTTAGAAGAAAACAGTATCCTTTCATACAAGTGTACCAATTATTACAATAAGGAATCTGAAGATGCTATATTATGGAATTCCAAAGATTTAAATATAAATTGGAATGTTACAAACCCAATAGTCTCTGAAAAAGACAAAAATGCAAAAGATTTTAGTACATTTGTTTCCCCATTTTAAGGACTTTTGGAAAAATATTTTTATATACTGAGTTTTTTAATAGGAGGTATCGCTATATCTCTTCTAGTCAATAAATTACTTTTAAATTTTTCGCAATCATTAGGAATTAGAAATCGAAATGATGTTGTAATTCGTTGGAGCAATGAATCCAAACCATCTTTAGGCGGGGTAAGTTTTTACATCGTCTTCTTATTTACGATCATATCATACAGTATTATTTCTGACAAACCTATCCTTCATGATCAACAAATTATAGGTTTATTAATTGCAGGTAGTATTTCTTTTGCTATGGGGCTAGCAGATGATACATACAATACAAAACCATGGGGGAAATTATTAGTTCAAATTTTATGTGGTATTACTTTCATTTATTCTGGAACGATAATTGAATTAACACATGTAGCTATTTATGACAAAATAATTACTATCGTTTGGGTCGTTGCATTAATGAACTCACTCAATATGTTAGATAACATGGATGGTATCACAGGAATTACAGTTGTATGGATATTACTTGCTTGCTTAATAAGTATCTTTATGATTGACGGTGTTGTTATAAATGTTGATTCAATTATGGTGATAGCTATACTTGGTGCTTTACTTGGTTTTTTATATTATAATGTAAATCCTTCAAAACTGTTCATGGGTGATGCCGGTAGTCAATTTATCGGCTTATTTGTTGCTTATTTTAGTACACACGACCTTTGGAATTTAGGTTTGTCTACAAACACACCATCATGGGTAGGATTTACTATATGTTTAATTGCATTTACACCAGCTGCAGCAGATACCTTAACAGTTGTGATAAATCGCTTGAGAAAAGGAAAATCACCGATGGTAGGAGGAAAAGACCATACTACTCACCATTTAGTATATGCTGGATTAAAAGATAAACAAGTATGGTATGTATTTACAGCTATCGGTTTTTTTTCTGCAGTGTTAAGTTTAATAATGATCTATTTCAGTAGAAAAAAAGAATTTAATTACCTTATTATTTTCCCAATATATTTCATCCTTGTTTTTGGCATCCTGTATTTTATTACACTAAAATATAAACAGCCAATTACAAAGGATGAAGAACAAGATTAGCATACTTGCGTTACTCGCATTCACTTTTGCATGTAACACTCACAAGGTTAAAAATGAACCTAAACAACAACCTCAAACAACAACTCAATTTCAGCTTCCAGATTTACCAACTATATTAACATTTGCTGGTAAAAAATTAAATTTGGAAGACGAAGACATTCGCGAACGACTAGACCGTGAAGTACTAACCAATGTATATTTACAGTCCGCTACTTCCCAAATTATCAAACGCGCACACCGTTGGTTTCCTTTGATAGAAAAAATATTAAAAGAAGAAAAAATTCCTAAAGATTTTAAATATTTAGCAGTTATAGAAAGTGCACTCATCGAACAAGCAATAAGTCCTGTAGGTGCACAAGGATTTTGGCAATTTATGCCGTTTACTGCCAAAGAATATCAACTTGAAATATCATCAGAAGTCGATGAGCGCTTAGACGTCATAAAAAGTACACGAGCAGCTTGTCACTACTTAAAAGAAGCCAACATTCATTTTCACGATTGGATACTAGCTGCTGCTGCTTATAATCGAGGAATAGGTGGTGTACAAGATGACATAGAGTGGCAAAAAGCAACAAGTTATTTCGATATGGAGCAAAACCATGAAACAGGTAGATATGTATATCGTATTTTAGCATTAAAAATAATTCTTGAAAATCAACTTTCTTATGGATTTTCAATACCTGATTCTCAGAAATACAAAACAATCAAAACACGCAACTATCTAATTACTTCGACCATAAAAAATTTATCAGATTGGTCATTATCTAAAGGATACAATTTCAAAATATTAAAAAAGTTAAATCCTTGGATTTTGAAGACTCATTTAACTATTAAAAACAAAAAATACACCTTACTTTTACCAGAGAGAAAAGAAAAAATGAGACCGTATTCATATTACCACTAATGAAAAAGGAAGGAACACAAGACGTTATTGAAATACTTGGTGCTCGCGAGCACAATTTAAAAAATATAGATTTAGTCATTCCTCGAAATAAACTAGTGGTTTTCACAGGATTATCAGGATCTGGAAAATCCTCATTGGCATTTGACACCATCTTTGCGGAAGGTCAACGTCGTTACATCGAGACATTTTCTGCATATGCACGACAGTTTTTAGGAAATTTAGAACGACCGGATGTAGATAAAATCAATGGATTAAGTCCGGTTATTTCGATTGAACAAAAAACAGTATCACGTTCTCCGAGATCAACTGTAGGAACAATTACGGAGATTTATGACTTTTTGCGTTTACTTTATGCACGTATAGGTACTGCTTACTCTTATAATTCGGGAGAAAAAATGGTAAAATACTCCGATGAGCAAATTGTAGATTTAATTCTTGCCAAATACAAAGGAAAAAAAATAAGTGTTTTAGCACCCAAAATCAAAGGTCGAAAAGGTCATTATAGAGAATTATTTGAACAAATTCTAAAAATGGGATTTTCCAAAGTATACATCGACGGTACAGTGGTTGATATTACACCTGGGATGCAAGTGGATCGATATAAAATTCATGACATATCCATTGTTGTTGACCGTTTACAAATAGAAGGAATAGATCCAAAAAGGGTATATGATTCTGTGGTAACTGCTATGAAATATGGTGAAAAAACCATATCAATTTTAGATTATGAAACAAATGAAATTAAACACTTTAGTCGTTTGTTAATGTGTCCTTCGTCTGGAATAAGTTACCAAGAAGCAGAACCAAATATCTTTTCATTTAACTCTCCTTACGGAGCTTGCCAACAATGTAGTGGATTAGGAGAAGTTGCAGAAATTGATATTGATAAAATCATCCCTGATTTTAAAAAGTCAATCAAAAAAGGCGGAATCATTCCATTGGGTGAATATAAAAAAACATGGATTTTTGAGAAATTACAAACCTTATTGAGCCATGAGAATTTAAGTTTGGATACACCCTTGGAAGAAATTCCAGCAGATATACTCCAAACGATACTGAACGGAAATGAAGGTATAGAATACGACAAAAAAGCGAATAAAATCATCTTTGAAGGTATCATTCAGTTTATCACACGCCATTCAGAAGACAGTAGTGCAGCCATTCAACGCTGGGCACAATCATTCATGAATAAAGTTATTTGTCCTTCGTGTAATGGATCTCGACTCAAAAAAGAATCCTTGTATTTCAAAATCAATGAAAAAAACATTGGTGAATTAACCCAAATGGACATTGAAGAATTGGCTAATTGGTTTTCTAAGTTAGAATCTCATTTAACCAAAAATGAAATTACGATTGGTACAGAAATTCTAAAAGAGATCAAATCACGTTTGCAATTTATACTTCAAGTTGGACTCAACTATTTGTGTTTAAATCGTTCAGCAAACAGTCTTTCAGGAGGAGAAGCACAACGTATCCGATTAGCGACACAAATTGGTTCGGAGTTAATGAATGTCTTATACATTTTGGATGAACCAAGCATTGGATTACATCAGCGAGATAATTCAAAATTGATTCATTCCTTGCAAAATCTTCGCGACAGAGGTAATTCCGTTTTGGTTGTTGAACACGATCAAGAAATGATTGAAGCTGCCGATTTCTTGGTGGACATAGGTCCTGGAGCTGGTGTACATGGCGGTCATATTATGAATGCTTGTAATTTCAGTGAAATAAAAATCAGCAATTCACTTACAACAGAATACTTATTAGGTCATAAAAAAATTGAGATCCCAAAAGTGCGTCGTAAAGGAAATGGTCAAACCTTAAGTTTGTTAGGCGCCAAAGGAAATAATTTACGTAATGTAGATTTACATATTCCATTAGGAACATTAACATGTATTTCAGGAGTATCGGGAAGTGGAAAATCTACTTTGATTAATCATACCCTCTACCCTATTTTAAATGCACACATCTACAAAGGAGTCAAAAAACCGATGCCTTATAAATCTATACAAGGCTTAGAACATCTAGATAAAGTTATTGAAATTGATCAAAGTCCGATTGGTAGAACACCTCGTTCTAATCCAGCAACATACACAAATTTATTTACCGAAATACGCAGTTTATTTGCTGCCGCACCTGAAGCGCAAATACGAGGGTATAAACCTGGGCGTTTTTCATTTAACGTTACTGGTGGTCGCTGTGAGACTTGTGGTGGAGCTGGTATACAAGTCATCGAGATGAACTTTTTACCAGACGTATATGTTAATTGTGAAACATGTAATGGAAAACGTTACAACCGTGAAACACTCGAAGTACGATTCAAAGGTAAATCAATTAGTGATGTACTTGAAATGAACATTGAGGAAGCATGTACATTTTTCGATAAAATACCTAAAATCCATCGCATACTAGAAACACTAGTTTCCGTTGGTTTAGGTTATGTGAAATTAGGTCAAGCGTCCACTACCCTTTCTGGAGGTGAGGCACAACGCATTAAACTAGCGACAGAATTAGCAAAAAAAGGAACTGGTAAAACCATTTATATTTTAGATGAACCATCAACAGGACTTCATTTTGAAGACATAAGACTATTATTGATCGTACTTCAAAAATTAGTGGATGAAGGTAATACAGTATTGGTCATCGAACACAATTTAGATATCATTAAAGTAGCAGATTACCTTGTTGATTTGGGTCCAGAAGGTGGAAAAAATGGAGGCGAAATCTTATTTGAAGGGACACCTGAAGCCTTGGCGAAACAGAAAAAAACACGATCTCATACAGCACCTTATTTAAAAAAAGAATTAGAAAAATAATTAATGAAGCAATTTATTAATATCGTGAGCTAACTTGTCCACTTCTTTCGCGGACGTACCATCATAATACCCACGAATTCGTTGATCTTTATCAATTAACACAAAATTATTGGTATGTATAAAGTCACTATTAGCATCTCCCAAGTTCTGAGCTTCAGCTGGCTTTAACAAGAAATATGATTTACGAGCAAGGGCGTACAATTTCTTTTTATCACCTGTTAAAAAATGCCATTGTCCATTTTCTGCCTCATATTCTTCCGCATACTCATTTAGTACAGGAACCGAATCAATTTCAGGTTGTACTGTAAAACTTAATATTTTAAAATTATTAACTCCTCTAAACTTTTTTTGAAGCCATTGCATTTGAGTATTCATTTTGGGGCAAATTGTACTACAAGTTGTAAAAAAATATTCAACTACATATACTGAATTTTCAACGTCTTTGTTTGTAATTATCTGACCTTTTTGATTTATAAAACTAAATGGTTGAATTTTATGACCATACCCTTTTCGTTGTAAGGTAGAATCAACCAAATTACTATTAACATCAATGGGATTGTATACAGGAAGTGAATGTATTGGCTCGTTTTTCTTTGACAAAAAAGTATAGGCAACTATAAAGCAAACTGTAGCGATAAATAATAAAATGTATATTCTTAGTCTCATAAAATTGATTTAAAAACACAATAATTTAATTCAAATTTATAAACTATTTACTGAATAAGTTATTTTATATCAATTTTTAAATGATCCAATAATCCAATACAATTTTCTTTAGAAAATTTGGCTTTTGTCAATTGGTTTCTACTTGGGTCAATCGAAAAATTAGAGGAAGTTCTAAAATTTACATTTTTCAAAATCGCACCATCAAATGTCGATCCACGAAAATCGCAGTTATCAAACACGGAGTCTGACAAGTCTGTTCCACTAAAATCTACTTCTTGTAAGGTGCAATCTGAGAAATTAGTTGATTTCACTTTTAATTTATAAAAAGAAGAAAAATTTAGAGAACAAGTTTCGAATTTAAAAGCAAGTAAAAATGGATTAGCTTCTTCGAATTTTAACCCAAATAACTTACATTGAATAAATTGAATGTCTTTGAAGCTAGTGTTGTGAATTTGAGTATTACTTAAATCGCATTCTTCAAAGGTACATTCAGAAAAAATAAAGTTACTCAGTTTTTCATCTGATAAACTACATTGTATGAAATGACAATTTTCATACTCTGCTTTTTCTAATTGTGAAACTGATTTTATCGTTTGATCGTATATACTATTCATAGGATTTGAACATAATTTTCAATTTCTTTTCTCACTTTTTTTGGCATTGAATTTACGACACAATCGTAGGAATGTTTTGTAAGCTCATATATGAAATCATCATTTAAAGATCCGTCCAGAATTACAGTGTTCCAATGTTTTTTATTCATGTGCCATCCAGGAATTATTGCTGGATATTCTTCTCTTAGTTGAATCGCTTTTTCTGGATCACATTTTAGGTTGATACTTTCAAATTTATCCATATTGGTAAGAGCAAACATTTTGTCTGCAACTGTAAATACAAGAGTAACCTGATCAAAAGGAGTTTTTTCACTTGTTAATGGCAGTGAAAGGCAATAGTCGCGGTAGAATTCGATATTCATTTTAATTTGTTTTTCCTTTAAATGCTGCGAAAATGGCCATGGCATGACCATGACCAAGTTCAAAATCTGTTTTCAACCAATTTACAATTTCAGTGGCTTTTACAGTTAATTTACCATCTACAAGAAAGCTTTTTTCAGTCGCTATTTTTTTGAAATCGTCCAGATTTTTACCTGTTTTTTTCTCAATGTTATCTAAATATGCTTGAAAAGACATGTTAGTTGTTCGTGTTTAATTTGGTGTAGTTGTAGTAAGAAGTTGATAAAATAGCCAATACGATTAATGGGAAAAATGTTTGAAAATTCACACCATCAATAGCACCGTGACTAATGCAAGCAAATAGGAAATTAAATGTAAATCCTGCATAAGCAAGTTCCTTCAGTTTGCGTGGTAATTTAGGAATGATTAAAATCAATGCGCCTAAAACTTTAAAAACCACAAGTGCATTTCCGAAGTATTCAGGATAACCTAGGTGGCTAATCCCTTCCTTTGCAAGTTTTGTTTGTGAAGTTAAAGCGGGCATTACACCTTCCATTAAGAAAATTAAACTGGTTGTAATCCAGTAAGCAATTTTGTTCTTTTTCATAGTTAGTTAGTTTTTTAAGACCTTAAATATAGGATTGCAATCGTAATTAACCAACCAATATAACAAAGAATTAATAGTCGGTTTGCATATCCATTGACAGCTACAACACCTTGAGGAACAGCAATAGGCGGTTTTTCATTTGGTCCCATTGGAATTTCCGCTTTTTTAAAACCATTCATCATGACTATCATCGTAATAGCCATGATTGCTAAGCTAATCCATGTTGCGTGCGCTAAGTAGATTAATTCTTCCCAATGATTTTCTGAAGGTAGGTTGTATGCGAAAAGTAAAGCCCCGATTGGTAAAGTTGGTACGCCAAGTAAAAAAGACAAACCATGTTTTTTATGTTTTACATCAAATATACCACCGAGTAAAGCTCCGATTCCTGAAATTGCAACGAAAATTATTCCCAGAATTTGAAGTGTCGAATTAGCAATTGAAGCCATCAATCCACAACATAAAAATGTGCTAATTGCCCAACAACTAAAAAAGGAAGTAATTAACCAACGGTGTTTACCCAAGGCATATTCACTCACCATGCGCCAACTCGGAGCAAATTCTCTACTTACAATATGTAAAGCTGCTAAACTTCCCAATGAGATTATAGCAAAAAGGAGCGTTAGTTGTGCTAGTAACATGTGTTATAGATGATTGTTTTCCAATAAAATTGCTAATTCCTCGAAGGTCATAGTGATTCCTTGTTCGAAGCCCATTTCTACGATTTTTTGAACTTCTTCTTCCGTATTATATACTGTTTTAAATGCTACTAAGGTTCCAGTTTCCGTTTTTGTGAACGTATTTTTTCCATTGGAAGTTGGGAATTCGGGGTTTACTATCCCTTCTTCATCGCAAAATTCATCTTTTATCGAATAACTTACCAATTGATCGATTGCTAAGAAATTCATTCTTCCCCAATGTTTTTGGTTTTCAGGACTCACCATGGCATATAACCAATAACCACCGACTTCAAAGTTCATTGTTTTTGTTTCTGCATGCCAAGGTTTTGGAGCCCACCATTTTTCTAGTAATTCGCTTTCAGTGAATGCTCTCCATACAGTTTCCAATGGAGCTTTGAATTCACGAGATACTAAAATTGATTTTTCTTGAAAGTCCTTACTTACAATTGTTTTACTCATGTTTTATTTTTTAAATTGTTTATTTTAAGTTGTTTAATAGTTCATCTAATTGATCAAAGCGGGTTTCCCATAATTGTTGGAAAGGGGATAACCAATCGGCAACTTCCTTCATTTTTTGAGGATTGAATTGGTAATAGATTTCTCTGCCTTGTTGTTTTTGACTGACCAACTCACATTCCGCTAGTATTTTTATGTGTTTGGATACTGCTTGTCGACTGCTCTCAAAATGTTCAGCGATTGCATTTGGTGTCATGGCATGAAGGGCTATTAACGTTAAAATTGCTCTGCGTGTTGGGTCTGCAATGGCTTGAAATACATCTCTTCTCATACTTTTGTGTGTAAGTGCAATTATTTGGTTGCAAATATATGCAATTATTTGGTTGCGCAAAATAAAACAAAAAAAAATCCGCTCACCTAATTATTTTTAATTAGTGTGAGCGGATAACGTTCGTTTCTATTTCTTACTTATTCAACGATAAATGATTGTTGCGCTGAGAAATTATTATTTGTAAAATGAATGATATATGCTCCTTTTGCTAAATTTGGTAGGTTCAATTGTAAGTTAGTTGTTTGTTGTACTTCTGTTTCAAATTCACATTTTCCAGCAGCATTGTATATTTTAAGCTTTGTAAGTTCGTTTGTAATTTTAGTGTCAGGGAAACGAATCATTAATTTTTGTCCTGCATGCATTGGGTTTGGGAACAATTGAAGTTGAGTAATTTCTTTTTCGTTCAGAGAAGAAGTTCCGTTTACCACCACTATCGTTGTAGCCAATTCGCTCCAACATTCTCCGTTACCTACTTTTAAATGGTACGCACCAGCCTTAGTGTTATCAGCATTTAAAATAGTAGGATTTTTTTCAGAAGAACTGAAAGGATATACTCCTGTCCATTCGTACACAGCAGCAGTAGTTGAAGTCGATAAATGAATTGTTTGTCCGGTTGTATATGGACCATCGTTTGAAATCGTTGGAGTTGCTGGTCTTACTTTCACCGTAACTAGCACAGAATCCTTCGCACTAACACATGCTCCGTTAAATGCATATACTACGTAATAACCTGAGTTTGTTGTGTGGATATTTTCAATCATAGGTGTGCGAACATTACTGCTAAAGTTATTTGGACCTTTCCATTGGTAGCCAGTTGCTCCAGCAACCGTACTCGCTTCTAAGTTAATCGTTTGACCTTCACAGTTAATGGTGTTATATAACTCCCCTGTATGGTTAATTGCGATTGGTTTATTGAATACATCACAACAGTTTCTAACAACTAGGGTATGACTGTAAGCTGTATCTTTTGGGTTGCTAGAAATAACGCGTAAACGATAATGATTTCCTACAGGTAGGTTGGCAGGAATTGATAGGGTAGATGTTCCCGTAAATGTTCCACTGCCCTCGATTGTTAGTGTATCAATATTTTTAGGCGTTGCGAAACTTCCCGAAGCATCACTTAATTGAATGATTGAAGTATTTCCACTGTTGAAAATTCCACGAACCGAGTAGTTAAGAATAACATCACTTCCTAAACAAAGTGTATCCGAAGGAGTTGTTAGCGTGATTTCGTTGTCTAATAATTTAATCATCCAATAATCGATGGTCCCTCTTGAATTTTGGGATTTATGTGCCGAAATATTTGAACTAGATTGTCCACCTAAAAGGATACCATTATCACTACAACGTGTTAGGGTATAGCAGTAATCACCATCATTTCCACCGTAGGTACCGTCCCAAATTTTTGTTCCGTCTGTATTTACTTTGACAACCCAGAAATCAAACCATCCCATTTTAGCTTGGCTTTTTTCACCGATTGCATTGGATCCTGAGGAAGTCGCGAAAAGGTAGGTTCCATCTGTATTTTGAAGTACTTCGTCTACTGTTTCTTCACCATCACCCCCGAATGTTTTGTCCCATTTAACCGCACCAAGTGAATCAATTTTTACTAACCAGCTATCATTCGAACCACGGCAGATATCTGATTTTTCGTAACTAATAGGCGAACGAGATCCACCAGCTAGTAGGAAACCACCATCCAAAGTTTGTACAACAGATTTAGCATCGTCTAAATCGCTACCTCCATAGGATTTATCCCATCGTTTAGAACCATTTTCATTGATGCGAATTGCCCAGAAGTCAGCCGCACCAAGGTTGTAATTTCCACGTAAATAATCCGATTTTTCACCTCCAGCATTTGAATACGTTGTACCTAATAATAAATATCCACCAGTAGTACATTTCACGATTTTTCTTAATTGGTCATGGCTGTTACTTCCGTATGTTTTATCCCAAACTTTTGTACCTGTAGAAGTGATTTTAATGATCCAATAATCTGTTCTTAAAGCATTTAAATCTCGGTTTTCTTCGGTTTTGTCGCCTGTAATACGTGAATCTGATTCACCACCTAATAAGAATCCACCATCCGGAGTTTCAACAATCGATTTTAAATCCTCATCACGTGAACCACCAAAGCAGGCATCCCATTGTTTTATTCCATTTGCGTTGATTTTGATCACCCAAAAATCTTTACCACCGTTACCTGTTTGACTTTTATCTCCAGAAATATCGGATTCCGAATAACCACCAATTAAGAAACCTCCGTCACTTGTTTCAATCACAGTGCGACAGAAGTCGGTATATCTTCCACCATAGGTTTTGTCCCAAATTTTTTGACCTAATTTGTTTGTTTTTACCACCCAAAAGTCAGTAAATCCAGTTTGACCTTTTTTATCTTCGGTTTTATCTCCCGAAATACCTGAACCTGAGTTTCCAACGAGCAAATAATTTTTATCTGATGTTTCAATGACTTTGTATCCCATATCTGTATCTGAACCACCGAAGGTAGCGTCCCATAATTTAGCGGGTCTAGTTTGAGCAACTAAGCAGTTTGCAGTTATTAGAAAACAGAAAATGGTGATAGTGAATTTCATAGCAATATGATAAAAGTTTTAACAAAGATAATTTTTCCGTCGAAAATAACCTTTCTTTATCGGGAATAAGACTTCCTTCATCGATTAGGGATTGAATAAGCCATTGCTTCTACGATACATTTACAATAAATTATTAATTTTAAAAATGAAGAAAGATGGAAACAACGTATGTTGAACGAACTAAAAGTAAGCGTGTGAAGAAGATTGTATTTGGAATATTAGTAGTACTAGCTGGAGCGACTTTAATGGCATTCAACCTGGGACATTTTCCAATCGAGTATAAAGAAATTGTGTTTTCGTGGCAAAGCTTAATAATTGCTATTGGATTCATCAGTTTATTTGGCAAAGACAGTTGGATTATGGGAATTATCATGATGGCAATTGGAGGATTTTATTTAGCATCCAAGCTGCATAATTTACCTTTTGATATGGATGCTGTGTTCTGGCCTTCCATCGTAATTTTGGTTGGAATTGTTATTATTTTAAAACGTACATTGAAACACAAACATTGTGGAAAACATCGTTGGGATAAATGTAATCCAACCAAGGTTGACACTTTTGTTTTAGAAGAAGGTATGATCAACGAATCCAATGTTTTTGGAGGAAGCAAACGAATTATTTCTGAAGAAAATTTTAGAGGAGGTCGCATTGAAAACGTATTTGGAGGTACAGAAATTGATTTTCGTAACAGTAAATTAGCGGAAGGGATTAGTACTTTGGAAGTAAGTTGTGTATTTGGAGGGATGAGTTTAATTGTGCCATCGGATTGGCACGTTCAAATAGAGATGCAAAGTGTGATGGGAGGGTTTGTAGATAAACGCCGTATTATACAGCCAGATTTATCGACTACGACTAAGTTAATTATCAAAGGTTCCTGTGTGTTTGGTGGTGGTGATCTTAAATCCTACTAAGCGATGCAACATCCTTTTCTACAAAATTTAAAAGGTTTATTCATTTATTTAGGAATGTGGGTAATCGTTGGGATTATCCACTTCTTTGTTTTGCTGTACCTCAAGGAAATGTTCTGGGTAAATGCCTTGCTCACTTCGCTAATTTCTAATGGAATTTACAGTGTACTAGGCTTTTTTTTATGGTATACTGTTTCATATAATCGTCCAACAAAATCGGTAATTTCTAACCTCTTTTTCTCTCATTTAATGATTGCTACAACGACAATTCTTATTTGGTATGGATTAAGTAATTTTTTGTTGGGTCAATTGATCGCTGGGAAAGATAAATTGGTGACTGGAATAATTATTCCCCCCATGATTTTCTTTTACATCATTATCAATCTCATTTACTATTTAATTATTTACTACAAAGATTTACAAGGGAAACTTCAAGATGAGAATTTTTTGAAGGAGTCGTTACGTACAACGGAATTGAATTTATTGAAATCACAAATCAATCCTCATTTTTTATTTAATAGTTTGAATTCCATTAGTTCTTTGACTCATATTTCCGCGACAAAAGCAAATGAAATGATACAAAGTTTGTCCGAATATTTAAGGTATTCGATCTCCTTTCCCGATAAGGAACGTGTGGAATTACGCACGGAATTGGATAATATTCATCGTTTTTTAGCCATTGAAAAAATTCGATTTGGAGACCGTTTGTCGTTTGAATTCACCTTCGAAGATGCTTGTTTAGATCGATTGATTCCACCAATGATTCTTCAACCTATATTTGAAAACGCGGTGAAACATGGGGTGTACGAAAGTATTGAAACGATTCATATTGAAGCTAAAATAGCGTGTAAAGAGGATTATTTAGAACTTATAGTCACTAATAATTTTGAAGTTTCGACTTCTCCAAAATCAGGAACAAAATTAGGTTTACTTAATTGTTCTGATCGTTTGCGTATTTTATATGGCAATGAAAATTTAGTACAAACTACAATCACCGATACTCTTTTTACAGCAAAATTGATTATTCCTTTTGAACTTAAATAAAATGGAAAAAAAATATAAAGTTATTATTATTGATGATGAAGAGTTAGCTCGATCATTAGTGGTTCGTTATGTGGAAGCTTATCCGATGTTGGATATTGTTGCGACTTGTTCCAATGGATTTGAAGGATTAAAAGCCATTGAAGAGCACCAGCCAGATTTGGTGTTTTTAGATATTCAAATGCCTAAGTTGACTGGTTTTGAAATGTTGGAATTGGTAGAAAAACAACCCTTAGTTGTATTCACTACAGCGTATGATGCTTTTGCTATTAAAGCTTTTGAAGAAAATGCAATTGACTATTTATTAAAGCCTTTCTCTGCGGATCGTTTTGATAAATCGATACAAAAAGCCTTGGAGTTATTAGCATTAAAGACTCCGTTACCTAAAATTGGAGAAGAGATCCAACTTCAGAAAGAAGGATTAGATCGTATAGCGATTAAACAAGGTTCAAAGATTCATATTTTCTCTACCGAACATGTTTTTTATATTGAATCGAATGGAGATTATGTATTAATTCATACCAACGAGGGTCGCTTTATTAAAGAAAAAACAATGAAGTATTATGAGACGAATTTAGATTCTCGTTCTTTTGTAAGGATTCATCGTTCTTATATCGTCAATGTCAATTATATTCAACGCATTGAGAATTTTGAAAAGGATTCCCATGTGGTGATTTTGAAAAATGACGCACGCTTGAAGGTAAGTGCGGAGGGGTATAAGTTGTTAAGAAAGAGTTGGGGGTAAGTACTTAAACACTAATGAATGTTAAGGTTAAGTATTGAAGTTTCAACCGTGTGTATATGTAAGGCTAATAAGTAATAGAACAAGTAATTATAATAAGCATAAAAAAGGGTGGTTTTTCATTGGAAAAACCACCCTTTTTTGTACAGAATTAGGAGGGATTTTGAGCCCTTAATCGACAACTACGATTTTTTCACTCATTCTAATACCCTCTTCACCTACTAAGTAATATACACCCTTCGCGAGGTGTTCGATTTGAATTTTTTGTTCTACTTCATCTTTTATTTCAAAGGTGTAAATCACTGCACCTATTTCATTTCTAATACTATAATTACCCATTGGAGCATCTGAAATGGTAAACGAACCAGATGATGGATTAGGATAAATCATGAATCGTTTTGAACTTAACTGATCCAATCCATTTGTACCAAATTTCACGCAATTCGAAGTATCAAGACATCCATTTAAATCAATAATTACAGCGTAATTACCACTTTTACTTGGGGTAAATACACTTGATTTTTCGTTAGCAATCACTGTGTTTGCTGCATCACAATTTAACCATTGGTATACCGCATTGTTTTGAACTGCAGTAATTGTTGAATTAGTCAACGTAGTTGCTATACTAGGGATTAATTTGATTGTTAAATGCAACGTAGCCGTTGAATCACACCCTTGCGCATTTTTAGTGACAAACGTATAATCACCACTTTGCGTATACGTCTTACCATTCCATGCGTAACTTCCGCAGGCAGTCTGTGAACTGCTCGATGTTGAAGGTGTGGTAATTGTTAAATGCAAAGTCGCTGTTGAATCACACCCTTGCGCATTTTTAGTGACAAACATATAATCACCACTTTGCGTATACGTCTTACCATTCCATTCGTAACTTCCGCAGGCAGTCTGTGAACTGCTCGATGTTGAAGGTGTGGTAATCGTTAAATGCAACGTAGCCGTTGAATCACACCCTTGCGCATTTTTAGTGACAAACGTATAATCACCACTTTGCGTATACGTCTTACCATTCCATGCATAACTTCCGCAGGCAGTCTGTGAACTGCTCGATGTTGAAGGTGTGGTAATCGTTAAATTCAACGTAGCCGTTGAATCACACCCTTGTGCATTTTTAGTGACAAAGGTATAATCACCACTTTGCGTGTACGTCTTACCATTCCATGCGTAACTTTCGCAGGCAGTCTGTGAACTACTCGATGTTGTTGGATTACCAATTGTTAAATGCAAGGTAGCTATCGAGTCACAACCTTTTACACTTTTTGTTTTAAACTGATAATCTCCACTTTGGGTATAACTTGTGCCATTCCATATATAACTTCCACATGCTAACTGAATGACATCTGACGTACTTTGTGTACCTATCACTAAATGTAAAGTAGCGGTCGAATCACATCCTTGTGCATTTTTAGTTACAAAGGTATAGTCACCACTTTGCATGTAAGTTGTACCATTCCACGTGTAACTTCCACACGTAGTCACAGAGCTACTTGAAGTCGTAGGCTTCGTGATTGTAACATGTAAGGTCGCTGTTGAATCACAACCTAACGCATTTTTAGTCACATAAGTATAATCGCCACTTTGTGTATAAGTAGTGCCATTCCAAACATAACTTTCACATGCGGTTTGAACCGTACTGGAAGTAGACGGTATATTTACCGAAATACACATGGAATCTATAAATGCGCATTGCCCAACACCCGGTGTAAACTTATAGGTAGTTGTTTTTGTTGAATTAATAGAAGGCAACCAACTTCCTTGTACTCCATTGTTGGATGTCGTAGGTAAATCACTCAATGTAGTACCTAAACAAATAGCAGATACTGCCTTAAATGTCGGTTGCACACGTGGCGTTACCGTTAACTGAGTCGTTACGATACTATCACATGAATTCACTGATTTTAAAGTATCCATATATGTACCCGCAGTGGTATAAACATGACCATTTATTTTATAGCTTGTACCCTCACAAATGGTTTGTGGATTTGTAGTTTGTACTCTCGGAATAACTGTTAACACCGTTTGTACGGTACTATCACAACCTAATTTTGTGAATAATACATCCGTATACGTACCGCTCGTTGTGTACGTATTGTTCCCAATTTGATAGGCATGACCTTCACAAATCGTTTGCGGATTTGACACGGAATAAGTGATCCCTTTATTACTCAACACAGAAGTTGCGTTAGCAGTACAGTTATTAAAGTCTGTGACAGTGACAGTATAACTACCTGGATTTACCTGAGTCAAATTTTGAGTCGTTGCTGCATTACTCCACACATAACTATACGGTTCTACACCACCTGTAATTTCTGGTTTTAATAGTCCATTGGTTAATCCACATGCTGGATCTCTCTTCACGAACGAAACATACATTTTTGGTGGTTCTACAATGGAAATAGAGGCAGTAATTACCTGCTTTGTACTGTCTGTTACTTCGACTGTATGTTTCCCAATGGGTAGGTGTACTAAGAAAGTATCCGTAGCCGTTTTTCCATCCCATTTAATGGTGAATGGTTTTTTTCCTCCATTGATTTCCAAGTGAACTTCACCATCCGATAAACCTTGACAACTTACGTCCTTTTTCGTCAACAAGGCCTCAAAACACGAACTGAAATTCCACCCTGTATTATTGCCTTGGTCGATACTTTGAGCACCTGCGTTAAATACGGCACCTCCAGTTGCGTGGACGTTTTGAAGGCTTAAATAATTGGAACATACGACACCCTCTGATACAGACAACGCTGATTGTGAACCAGACCCTGAGATACTTAACATCCCCCCTGCTTTTCCTCGTGCTTGTAGGTTTTTGATAAATAACGTATCATACCCTAGTGTATATGAAAATTCTTCGGATAACTTCAAGGTATCTGCCCTGTTTTTACCATTGATTGTTCCATGATTATAGAAATTTAATCTTCCAAACTGATTTGATTCATTGACAAGTCCTGTTCCATAAAATGAAACTTCTTTGTAGGTATTTGACCCTTGTAACCTAGCAGTTGAGTTGATATTTAAAAAGGCGACTTTGTTGTACGATAAATTACCACTGTTAAAGTATTTATCTCCTGTCCCTGTAAATACAATCGATGAATTTCCAGCATTTAATGTCATGTTTGAAACCGCTAAATTCCAATTTAAGTACCCATTCGCATTGATTTTAAACAAGGATTTTCCAAGCGTTAAGATTTTGTTGTAATTATAGTTGTATGGATCGACATTAAACATATTAGCCACTACCAATTTATCGTTGGTGTTTAAATGCCCTCCTGTTAACGTGATGTCGCTTGAAGTCATTAAACCATCGGCTAAGACCCAACCTCCCCCGTAATTATCGTCATCAAAAAAGATGGTATTTGCAAGGTTGATGCCTGCTGTGTAGATCTGATTTCCTTGACTTTTTGCTTTAAAACGGATGTTATTTGTAAAGTTAAATTGCATGTCTGGTGATAAGGTTAAGCCCCCATACACCCACAATTCATTCGTTCCTGAAAGTAACGGTGTGTGTTTACATCCTGTCCAATCCATTGTCTTACACATCGAGAACCCATCAATACTTACTGTAGCTCCTTCAATTGGAAAGGAGTTTGCATCAAAACGTACGTTATCATTACTGGAAGGAAGACATTCTCCGCCTTTACCTCCACTGCTTAAAGACCAGTGGTTTTTATCTGTCCAATTCCCCATCCCTTTGACCCAATAAAGTGTTCTTGCTGCTGGAGCTGCTAATTTAAAATTCAGTGCTCTGGTTAAATTATTACAATTTAAGGCGTTAACGACACCCGAAACAACCTGGATGTTTTTTAAGTTATTATACATAATCGTTAATGGAGTGGTAACAATAATCTTCGCCGTCTCCCCATCATAGCCAGTTACGTTGGTATAATAACTACAATCCCCTTGATTATCCCACTGTTTGTTAATGGTGATGGTAGAATTGTTTAAACTATACGTTTTTAAAGGCGAAAAAATAAGCGTATCTACGTTCATGGTGCCATAAATAGTCGCATCTCCTAAAAACTTTAATTTGGTGATGGTTTGATTCCCATTGATATTCCCATTTCCGGTTATCACCAAGGAGCCAATTGTATTAGTACCATCAATATTACAATAACCAGAAGAGTATACGCTTTGAAAAGAACACGATCCATTCGTAGAAATCCAACCACCATTATAATATGGACTTGTAAAATTCACAAT
>CANCJF010000015.1 GCA_947378245.1 Bacteroidota bacterium | reverse complement strand
CCTAACACACGAAACACATTGAAATACGCTCCTAAAGAAACGCTTGGATTTCCTTTTTCAATTTGATAGAGCGTTGAACGATCAATTCCAGCTCTTTCGGCAACTTGAATGGTTGTGAACTTACGTCGTTTACGCGCCAACTTTATGTTCTCTCCTACAGTAGCGAGAAGTTGTTGGTATTTAGGAAATAGTAATTGCTTTTTAGAAGAGGACATTTTGTTGTTTATTTTCAACAAAAATATTAAAAATGTAGATAATATACAACAAATAATTACCTCCAATAACGAAATACAGTAAATCCATGTGGATTTTTTTCATCTGCTTCGTATCGCAATACTTCCTCTTTGTTCCATGCTGATTCATCGAATTCGGGAAAGAAAGTATCTGGTTCAAAAGCGTGATCAATGTAGGTGATAAACATTTCGTTTAAGTCTGCATGTGCTAATGCTTCACGGTAAATTTGCCCTCCACCGATAACAAATAATTTACGTTCAGACTCCGTTTTGAAGTGTTCTATGCATTCATTCAAGGAAGTAAACACTTTACAGGAACCAGCGTCAAAATTAGCATTACGACTAAGCACTACATTTTCTCTGTTTGGAAGCGGTCTGTATTTCTCAGGAATCGAATCGTAATTTTTTCTTCCCATCACGACAATTTGTTCTTTGGTCGTGGTTGTAAAAAAACGCATTTCAGCAGGTAAATGCCACATTAGGTCATTGTCTTTACCGATTCCTCGGTTGCTGTCCATAGCTACGATTAAAGAGAATTTCATGATATATGAGATATAGATCTAAAAAGATTAAAGTTAAGATTTCAATTTGAAAAATAAATTCTGCAAATAGTCATCCCCCTTAATCCCCCTTCGAAGGGGGAGACTAAACTGCGACTGCACCTTTGATATGAGGGTGTGGGTCGTAGTTGGATAATTCAAAATCTTCCAATTTAAAATCAAAGATGTTTTTCACTTCTGGATTGATTTTCATGGTTGGAAGAGGTCTGAAATCGCGCGTCAACTGTAATTTAACTTGTTCTAAATGATTATTGTACAAATGAGCATCTCCAAACGTATGGATAAAATCTCCTACTTGCAGGTCGCATACTTGTGCTACCATCATTGTCAATAAAGCATAAGAAGCTATATTGAAAGGTACACCTAAAAAAGTATCTGCACTACGTTGGTATAATTGACAACTTAATTTTCCATCCGCTACATAGAATTGAAATAATGAATGACATGGAGGTAAAGCCATGTTATCCACATCCGCTACATTCCATGCAGAAACCATTAATCTACGAGAATTTGGATTCTTTTTTATTTGATCGATTAGGTTTGTAATTTGGTCAATTGTTCCACCTTTACCATCGGGCCAGGATCTCCATTGATAACCATATACTGGTCCTAAATTTCCTTGTGCATCTGCCCATTCATCCCAAATAGATACGTTGTTATCTTTTAGGTATTTAATATTTGTGTCACCACGTAAGAACCACAATAATTCAACAATAATAGAACGCAAATGCAATTTTTTGGTTGTCAATAAAGGAAATCCTTCACTTAAATCAAAACGCATTTGGTAACCGAACGTTGAAATAGTTCCAGTCCCTGTTCTATCCCCTTTTTGAGTCCCGTTTTCTAGGATATGATTGAGTAAATCGTGGTATTGCTTCATGGTAGCTTATGATTCAGAACGTTTATTAATTTCATCGCGTAGACGAGAAGCTAACTCATAATCTTCATTTTCGATTGCTTCTTGTAATTGTTGTTCTAATTCTTCCACATTATAAGTAGCAGTTGGTTTTTCTGCTGAATTAGATGCATCCGATGACGGAGTATCTTGTTGTAGCTCTGCATTTTCATCTAACAAAATACCTGCGCTTGCTAAGATGTTTTCAAACGTATAAATTGGGCATTTAAAGCGAACGCCTAAAGCGATAGCGTCGGAAGTTCTTGCGTCAATTTCACTAAATTTACCGTCTTTAGAGCAAATTAATTTAGCGTAAAAAACACCTTCTACTAGATTGTAAATAACCACTTCAACAACATCAATTTGAAACGATTGTGCGAAGCTTTTGAATAAGTCATGAGTTAATGGTCTTGTTGGAGTCATTTTTTCCAATTCAATAGCAATTGCTTGTGCTTCGAAGCCACCGATGATGATTGGCAAACTTCTTTTCCCTCCTGTTTCGGCAAGAACAAGTGCGTATGCTCCTGACTGGGTTTGGCTGTAGGAAAGTCCTACAATCTCTAACTTAACTTTCTCCATGAATACTCGAGATATGAAAAAACAAAAACTAGTAGTGTTTCCACTACCAGTTTTTATCTAAATTTATTTGATTTTATTAGTTAGCATTTTTGAAGTTCTTCAATGCTTCTGTCAATTTTGGCAATACTTCAAATGCATCACCAACGATACCATAATCAGCTGCTTTAAAGAAAGGAGCTTCAGAGTCAGAGTTGATCACAACGATTACTTTAGAACCATTCACACCAGCTAAGTGTTGAATCGCACCAGAGATACCCGCAGCGATGTACAAGTTTGGACGAATTGCCACACCTGTTTGTCCTACGTGCTCATGGTGAGGTCTCCAACCGATATCTGCTACTGGACGAGAACAAGCTGTCGCAGCACCTAATACATTTGCAAGATCTTCTACGATTCCCCAGTTTTCAGGACCTTTCAATCCACGTCCTGCAGAAACTACTAAATCTGCTTCAGGTAATGGAATACTACCTTCTGGTTTTTTAGTGTCGATTACTTTAATTGCAGCAGTTCCAACATTCCCGTTGAAAGCTTCAACTGTAGCAGTACCACCTACATTTTCAGGTTGGATAGAGTTTGGTAATAACGAAATGATTTTCACAGCCGTTTTCACAGCTACATTTCCAAATGCTTTTCCAGAAAACACGTTTACTTTACAAGTAAAACCGTTTCCAGTTTCTGGTAAGGCAATCGCGCCTGAGATCAAACCAGCTTTCAAACGAACAGATAAACGAGGAGCAACCGCTTTCGCTACAAGGTCGTGAGAGAAAATTACCACTTCCGCGCCAGTTGCTTCTACCGCACTTGCTACCAAACGTGTAATTTGTTGGTTATCTGCTTCATTGATGGAAGAATCAACCAATACTTTGTTTGCTCCGTAAGCTCCTAATACTTCCGCACCAGCAGCGTTTCCGTAAGCAACAACCGTCACTTCTCCTCCTAATTTTTTCGCATACGTTACAGCTTCAAAAGAAGCTTTAGCAGCAAAATGGTTTGTATTAATATATACTAATGCTTTCATCTTAAATAACTTTTGCTTCGTTGTGTAACAAATCAACTAATTCTGCCATGTTTGAAGGGTCAATCATTCTACATGCTTTTTTAGCATCTGGTAATGAATAAGACTCAAAACTTGTGTAAACATCTACCGCAGATGGAGCTATCACTTCTAGCGGTTTAGTTCTAGCAGCCATGATACCACGCATATTAGGAATACGCTGTTCAGCCATTCCTTTAGCACAACTAACAACCGCTGGAGTTGAAACCTCAACGATTTGTAATCCACCAACAATTTCTTGTTCCAATGTCAACGTTGTACCATTCACATCTAATTTAGAAGCTTGAGAAGCGAAAGGAACATCTAGGAATTCAGCTACCATACCAGCAACTTGAGATCCGTTATAATTGATTGTTTCTTTCCCTGTCAACACTAAATCAAAGTTGTTTTTCTTTGCATAATCAGCGATTTGAGAAGCTACAAAAAATGCATCTGTAGGTTCCGCATCGATACGAACAGCATTATCAGCACCAATTGCTAATGCTTTACGAATGATAGATTCATCTGCAGCATTTCCAACGGTAATGATCGTTACATTTCCTCCGATTGTTTCTTTTAACTCCAATGCACGTACAAGGGCATACCACTCGTCGTATGGGTTAACAATATATTGCACGCCGTTCTCATCAAATTTTGTATTACCATCGGTAAACGCAATTTTAGAAGTTGTGTCTGGTGATTTACTGATACAAACTAAAATATTCATGCTAAAATTTTATACTTAACACACAAATTTAAGAAATATTAGTCAGTTAACGGTGGTTTGAAGGAAATTTTGAGAAAGGAAAGTTGAGGGAGGAGAATGGAGGTGTGGAAATTAGAAATGGTGGTTGTTTCGCGGTGCGAAACAGAGGTTTTTCTGTCACTTTTTGTTGCAGCAAAAAGTAACCAAAAACTGCTTCGTCGCTGGAAAAGCATCGGCTTTTATTTCGAAACGTTCGCTACAAAAACAAAACTCCTCCTTCGTCGTCAAACACTTGTTTTTGTTACGCTACCTTATTCGTTAAAAGCACGATCTGCTTTTCCTAGGCGACAGGGTCTCAATCGCAAATTGGGTGTTTCGGATATAGTTTCAACCGTATATGGATGAGAGTGTGACTTCGACTTCGCTCAGTCGGACGAAAGTGAATGAGGATAAGCAGAAGGGTTATTCATGTAGAAACTTCAAAATGAGTTCTTCTAATTTTTGAGTTTCGGTGAGCGGAAGTAGGTGTCCGCCGTTGGGGATAGGGACTGCGTTTTTAATGTTGGAATAATACAGAATACGGTCGTTGGTTCCGTGGATGTGGAGGAGGTTTTTAGGAGTAGGAATACAATTCCAGCTCAGCTCTTCATTTTGCCAGGTGCATACTGCGTTTAAAGCCCAACGTAAATAGCTTGGAGAGGTATCGTTATAAATTGAATCTAATATTTTTCGATCTTCTTGTGCGGTTACTCCAAACACAAAGTATGATAAACGGTTTGACTTTTTGAGCCATTGCATGGGGAAAAACAGGGGGACTTTTAATGTTCCGAGCACACGATAAAGCAGTGGAATTTCTTGTTTTGACTTTGCAGAAGCAATCAAGATTAGTTTTTGAAATGATAGAAATTTAGATACTTCTATTGCCATCATTCCACCAAAAGAAATACCTATCACTAAGGGCGTTGGTTCTGTGATTTGTTTGGAAATACGTAAGGAATAATTTTGGATAGTTTCATTTTTCAATGGTTCGAGCCAATGTATAAACACTGGCTCGAACTCTTGAAAATTCATTTTATGAAATACGCGGTGGTCTGCGCCAAGTCCTGAGAATATGAAGATTTTTTGTGGCATAATTTATTTCAAAGTCTCTAGATACAAATGTATACTTTTATTTATGCTATTTGCTTTTTGAATGGTTTTGTTGGTTTTTGATAGAATATTGTTTCGCGGTGCGAAACAGAGGTTTTTCTCTTACTTTTTTCTGGTCAAAAAAGTAAGCAAAAAGACCTTCGTCGCTGGAAAAGCATCCACCCATAACGAAACGTAAACGAGAAAAAATAAACTCGTCGTTCCTCCTCAAACACTATTTTTTCATTCGTTTACTTATTCTATGGGTCCCGGATTTACTTTTCCGATGCGACAGTGGTTCAATAGCTATTTGGGTGTTTCGGATGTAGATTCAACCGTATATGGATGAGGGTGTGACTTCGGCTTGGCACAGTCGGACGAAAGTGAAATTTATTTGTATTCTGGGAACAAGCTTAATAAGCCTTCTTCGGAAGCGTCGCACACTCCTCGTTCAGTGATAATTTTAGTTACCAAACGTGCCGGTGTTACGTCAAATCCATAATTACTTGCTGGGGTTGTTTCCGGGCAAATCAAAACTGGTTCGATGTTTCCATTAGGTCCTTTACCAATCATGTATCTTACCTCATCTTGGTTGCGTTCTTCGATTGGAATTTCGGTTAATCCATTGTTGATTGTCATATCCAAGGTCGTAGAAGGAAGTGCTACATAAAAAGGAATTTTATTATCGAAGGCAGCCAATGCTTTCAAGTATGTTCCTATTTTGTTTGCCACATCCCCTTGTCGTGTTGTGCGATCTGTACCAACAATTACCATATCGACCATGCCGTGTTGCATGAGGTGACCTCCGGCATTATCCACGATTAACGTATGTGGTACATTGTGACGTGTTAATTCATAGGCAGTCAAGTTTGAACCTTGGTTTCTAGGACGTGTTTCATCTACCCACACATGTACTTTGATTCCTTTTTGAATTGCTTGGTATATTGGAGAAGTAATTGTCCCCCACTCAACACAACCCAACATTCCTGCATTACAATGTGTTAAAATATTCACCACTTCTCCATTTTTTCTGTTTGCAATTTCTTCAATCAGTGGCAAACCATGCACACCAATCATGCGACAAGTTTCCACGTCTTCCTCCACGATTGCTGCAGCAGCCTCCCAAGCTGTTTTCAAGAAATCATCTGCATTGTCCATTGCTTCACGCATTTTATCCAATGCCCAAAATAAATTCACCGCTGTTGGTCGAGAAGCTCTTAAATCTGAAAACGCTTGATCTAAGAATGAGCCGTCTAATTCTTTTTCCACCATTTCTCGCACTGCAAGGTAGATTCCATACGCAGCAGTAGCTCCAATTAAAGGTGCTCCACGTACCGTCATTTCTTTGATTGCTATTTCAGCATCTTTGTAAGTAATCAATTTTTCAGTAACAAATTCGTGTGGAAGTTTACGTTGATCGATTACTTCTACGTAGTTGTCGGCTGTCGGCCAGATGGTGCGGAATTTTGACATGAGATATAAGATTATTGATAGATTAAATGGAGGATGTTGTTGTGCAACATCCTTACGGATGGATATCAGGTATTATGAGGAGACGCGATGTATCACGTGGAGACGCGATGTATCGCGTCTGTACGGGGGATATCAGAAAAAGAAGAGGCGGTGTGCTGCCAATTAGCAATGGTACCAGGGCGCACCAATTGAATGGTTTGCAGGCCTGCTTGTTGAGCTGCTTCTAATTCCTCGATGATATCCGATAAAAATAAGATTTCAGACGGTTGTTTTTTTAATTCATGACTAATTTTGATATAGGTTTCTACTTCTCGTTTTCCGCCGGTTGTCGTGTCAAAATATGCAGAAAAATAAGGTGTTAAGTCACCCGAAACACTATATCCAAAAATTAATTTTTGTGCGGCTATTGAACCTGAAGAGAAAACACCTAATTGTATTCCAGCTTCTTTCCAATTTTTTATTGCTGGAGAAACATCTTCATACACATGTCCTTTGATTAAACCAGACTCGTAGGCTTCTTTCCAAAGTAGTCCTTGTAATTCTTTCAGAGGCGTGATTTTCTTGTCTTCGTTTGACCAGCGAATCAGGGTTTCAATGACCTCATCATCAGAAGCAATGGAGATCTGTTCAGTTTCACTTGCTAAACGAATGGTTTCTTTAAAAATTGCTTGAATTTCAGGTAGATGAACCATCGTGCGCACTTTTTGAATATTTTCTCTGAAATAAGGAAAAAGCACATCGTATACAAAAGAGACAGAAGTAGTTGTTCCTTCGATGTCAGTGAGTATAAAACTAGGTTTGGACATGAAAATTGGATTAGTTCGATCAAAAATAAAAAAATCCCTCCGAAGAGGGATGAATAATTTGTTAAAGAAAGATTAAACGGAAGAAATAAATTACTCTTCGACTCTGCTCACTCTTCGACTCCGCTCAGAGGAATGTTACAATGTATTTTTAATTTTTCACCGTAATATCCGCGAATTTCTCTTCTAATTTAGAGCC
The DNA here is from genome assembly GCA_947378245.1 of Bacteroidota bacterium. GTDB lineage: Bacteria > Bacteroidota > Bacteroidia > Flavobacteriales_D > Crocinitomicaceae > CANHVK01. Next base: position 23,084 of record CANCJF010000015.1, on the reverse strand, counting down.
TGTATATTCTGGTACCCAGCCTGACATATCAATAAAAATACGAATTGCCTTTACGAATGGATTTTCTGGACCAGCATCAAACCAATGCTTTGTACCAGCAGGAACCGAAATTAAATCGCCTTTTTCACATAATAAATTAAAAACAGGTTCTGTCTCTAAGTTAAACCAAAACAAGCCTTTACCATCTACGAAAAAACGAATTTCATCTTCCGAGTGGGTGTGTTCAGCTAAAAATTTAGAACGAATAGTCTCGTAATTTTCAGTCAATTTATTGATAGAAATGACATCTGCAGTTTGATAACCTCCTGCTTCCATGAATGGTTTCAAATCTTTATCATAAGCATGAAGAATCTCATCTGGAGTCGCAGTATCTTCAAATACCACATCACATTGCCATTGATCAAAAAAGACACCTCTTTCTTGGAAAAACGCACGAATTTCATTTGCATTCGTGAGTTGAATATTTTTTTCAGGAATCGTTAAAATTGCCATAATCTGTATTTTTTACAAAAATATAAGATAAAACATTTATTTCCTACTAAAACTATATGATTAATTTTTATTAAAATACAAATGTGACACTTTATTTTGAACATCGTATACTCGAATCAAATAAATACCAGATGCAAATTCACTGACATTTAATGTCGTATTTTGATCACTTATTTGTTTAGAAAATAATATATTTCCTACCGGATCAATCAACTCATATTTAACATAAGAATTATTACCTAGTTGCAAATGTAATTTATCTTGAGTTGGGTTAGGAAATATGTTTATGTACTGATCATCAAGTGTTACTAGCTCCAAACATTTACCTATCGAAATTAACTTAGACACCTTACTATCACATGAATTATTTGTTCTAGCATACGTAATAGTTGCCGTTCCTTCAGAAACAAAGGTTACATTTCCATTTCCATCAACTGTTGCTATTCCATTATCGTTACTTGTCCAAACACCTCCAATTACAGAAGATTTAATATTTGCAGTTTTACCCTGACACACAACCCCAGAAATTGATAATATACCTGGATTTGGAATGCTATCAATTTGAATGGTTAAAAGAGTTTGATTTGCACACTGACCTTGTGTTGGACTAAACGTATAAGTCGTTGTTTTCGTATTATCTAATGCTGGAGACCAATTACCTGTAACATTATTTAAAGAAGTCGTCGGTAAAACATTTAAACTTGAACCAGCACAAATAGTAGAAACAGCAGTAAATGTTGGTAAAGTCTTTTGAATTGAAAACAATGTTAAAGTTGAAGCTACACTCGTACCACAACTATTTACTGCTTGCACTTGAATATCTCCAGATTGAATAGCATTTGGAGCTGTAACATTAATTGTATTCGTCGAACTAGTACCTGTGAAACCAGAAGGTAAGGTCCAAACATAACTAGTAGCACCAGGAACTGCAGCTACAGAATAAGAAATTGATGATTGTCCCTGGCACACTGTTGCATTTCCAATGATATTTCCTGGAGTTGCTGGAGCACCTGAACAATTGCTATTTACCGTAATCATTTTAGAAAGTGATTTAAGTGTTCCACAACCGCCCAACACATCTAGTTGGATATTGAAAGTTCCAGGAGTTGGGAAACTTAATGTTTCTTTATAAAATTGTGATGTGCTAATGGTGGCGCCATTAAATGACCAGGAATATGAGTTTACACCTACAGAAGTTGAAGCATTTATATCAACATTTGTATTTATAGTAGCAGGATTTGAAGAAATATTAAAATCAACAGTCGGCAAAGTACTGACCAAGGCTTGAATTGCTAAATGTTGAGACATATTCCAAATAGTATTAAAAATGTACCAACTTCCTGATGAATACTTTACATACGCAGTATTAGCTAGAGCATTCCCTTTTTTCACGTGATTAATCCCTACAGTATCACCTGATGCATAATTATATTCAACACCCACATAAAAATCTCCACTCACGGCTATTGGTGTGTCAAACATTACAGTTGTTAATTTATTATTACTTACATCCGAAACAATATCAATTAACTTCACAGCCTTCGTAGCCAAAATAGTTCCCGGCAAATTATTTGTATTTGAATATAAATTCACATTCAACGTATTTGTTGCATTACTAGCCATTGCACCTGCAAAACTCACTAACACTCCTGATACATGAGTATACGAATTTGATTGTGTAAATTTTTCTGCACACCCTTTATGATTATATTCATTATTTCCTACTACATACCCTTTTTTAGAAGTATTATAATAATAAATCGTATCATTCGCTTCAACATTCGTCATGGAATCACATACTTGTGAAACCAACGCTGGATTAACAATGATGTACGCAGTTTTTGTTAAAGCATTTGATCCTTTAGAATTAGTAGCGGTTAATGTTACCGCATATTTTCCCGTAGTAGAAAAAGATAATTCAGGAAATTTAGATGCATTTGTCGTCCCATTTAAGTAACTTACAGTTGAAGGACTAATTGACCAATTCCACGAAGTAGGATTATTCGTAGAATTATCAAAAAGATTTATTATTTGTCCAACAGTAGTCGTAGTAGTTGACGCAGAAAAATCTGCAGAAGGTACTGTAGTTGCTGGAGGTCTAATACCAATAACAGCTCCTTGGTTGGAAGTATAAACTCCTGAACCACCACCTGAACCTTGTCCATGAGGAACTAGACTTGTCAGAGTAAAATATCCATTATAGGCACCACTCCATCCCCAATTAAAATGAATATAATTATTCGCATCATATCCATCAGCTACAAAGCAATGACCAGAACCATTAGGAACCCCATCATTTCCTTCATAGATAACTACACGTGCTTGATTTAATTCTGCTTTAATTTTAGCAAGCCAATTAATATCTGTGTAATTTTTTTTGAATATACTATGAATTGAAGTTGCATCGTACCCAAAGTAGGTTTTTAATGCTTGGTGCGTACTAGGATAAACTTGATAGGACGAATCATACGTATTCCATGCACTACTTCCATTTACTCCATATTTCATCTCAATTGCAACTCCACATTGAAACATTAAATTCGCAACATCCGTATTTGCAGCGTTCAGTTTATTTGGCATATTAGACCAATTATAGGTTGTACTTCCAAAATTTGCACTTAATGAACCGTAAGTAGCATCAGTATATGTATGACTACCTGTTCCCTTTGAAGGATAATTCCAATATTTTAATGTTTGAGCCATCGCGGTAGCTACACACCCTGTATATACGTTTTTATTGGCTGTATTATCGTAAGGACAGGCATCCCAATAGTATTTACTTTGATCCCAACTAGTTTTCAATAAAGGCTTAACGACTGTTGGTAAAGCTCTTTTATAACTTATTCTATTATTTAAATAATCATCCCACATAGTATTTGCTGAGGAAGAAATAATGTTATTTGCAATAACAATATTAATTTGCTTCTCATATTCGCCAAGCCAATACACAAGCTGAGGAGGTAAATTAGTTGGGTCAAATTTAGTTTCATCCGAATATCCTAAGATTGGAGTGACATTATCATCAGCAGAAATTATGACATAACCTTCTTGACTCGTTCTATTATACACATAATATAGGGGTGTACTTGTACCTCGCTTAGTAGTTGAAGCAGTGTGTACTAGAGTTAAATTTGAAATATTCCCTCTTTTAACTTGAAGGTTTAATGTTTGATTTAAAAAGTTTTCAGCAACCTGTTGCGCTAAAATCGCATCAATAGATTTTGCATCAACTTGAATTGTTAACAATGTAAAAACAAATGCTAACACTAAGCGATTAATAAAAGTCATAAATAATAGTTTTGTCTAAAATAATTATTTTACGGTTATAAAAAAATAATATCGTTTCATTTTTTTATCGCAAAAAATATTCGTAACACTACTTACTTATTTGGAATTATAATTTGTTTGCACTTTTTATTTAAAGCCCCAATTTTTATCCACTGATTTAGAGCTTCATTTACGGACGTTTTTATTGAATCATACTGACATTCATATAATTCTAGGTAAGGATTAACATTTCCAATATTAGATTTTAGTTCTTTCAATGAAAAACTTCGAGAGCTTGTTTTGTACTCATTTATTGTAATATTCAAATATGCTGTATTTTCATTGACACCTATCAAATCTAATAGGTATCCATTTTCCAATTTCTGTATTCCTAAATCGGGTAAATCAGAAGCCGCAGGATATGAAAGAACCTCTTTTTTATCCTGACTCAATCGAACAGGTACAAGATTATAAACATCTTGATACGGTTTAAATACCATTATTTTTCGCATTGGTTGATTATTTTCAACCACTGCTTTAGAATCTGGATGAATCGGTTTCGAATTCTCACTTTTAAGGAACTTAGCGTTTGAGCACCCCATCAGCAAAATCGAAGAGATAAAAAGGAGATAAATATTATTCATTTTATTTACGAATCCAAGTTTCAAATTTCTTATGTAAAGCAGGGAGGCAAACTCCAAGAGTTGGCACTAAAATCAATGTAATGACTAGTGTTTTAATAAATTGATTGTATTCTTTCACAAGGGGAAATACAAGGAAGAAAATAATATTAATCACTGGATAGATAAATAGCCAGTTAATAAGCATCATTTTCCATTTTTTTGGAGGAGTCATATCTATTTTGAATTAAAAAATCAATAACAAATGTAAATTTAAGTGTTTGCTTTTAGGTTGAATGAAAAAACCATTTTTTATTTCTTAACTAGCAATATTAATTAGATTCTATCCTAAGTGTTCTACAATTTCCTTATTCATAATTATGCGGATCAAAATGACAAGTAATAATTGGTTTAATCCTACAAAAAACACCTAACAAACGTCAACATCCATAGTACTTACAACAAATTTGCAATTGCGATTTGCACATTTAACTTTCTTTACTATCTTTGCAATCCGAAAGCTGTGTAAGCAGTCCGGTCCTATAGCTCAGTTGGTTAGAGCACCTGACTCATAATCAGGTGGTCCCTGGTTCGAGCCCAGGTGGGACCACAAGTCGAAAGTGGTAAAAATGAAAGCCTTACAGAAATGTGAGGCTTTTTTTTTGAATCAATATAGATAGAAGTACACGGTTTTCGTAGTGAAAAATTTATATTAAATGTGAAGATTTAATCATTTGAAGTAACCTAAAAGTAATGAGTACATATAATCAACAAATTCTTCACGTTTTCTCCTCAAATTTTTATTCAGGATCTGTTCAATATGCTAAAGACGTAGCTAGCATACAAAAGAATAATCATGAAAACGTTCATATCATCACTGATATGGAAATTAGCATTGAAGGTATTTCAACTATTCAGCTGCCGATATCTAATAGGTCCATCGTACAACGTATAAAAAATATTCTTTTTTTAATTCGTTATATCAAGCAACATGATATTACAATTATCCATGCTCATTCTAGGGCTGCAAGCTGGGTAAGTTATTATGCCACAAAAATATGTAACATTCCCCTCGTATCTACTATACATGGCAAGCAAGTAAAAACAAAAGATATATACGGTGAAAAAATTATCGGTATTTGCAAAAATTTAATGCTTGATACAGCACAAAAAAACAAAGTACTTGCTTCTAAATTAATAGCTATTCCTAACGGAATCACGTTAGACAAATCAGCTTATACAACTATTAAGAACTCAGATTTCATTTTATCTATCATAGGTAGATTTAACGGTATCAAAGGAATTATCATCAGTCAATTTATTTGTGAAATCTTACCCGATTTATTAGAAAAAAAACCTGATCTAACTATCCATTTTATTGGAAATGAATGGGAACAATTACCCGAAGAAGGGAAAAATATCTTTGACAAATTAAAACTTAAATACACAGATCGCATAAAATTATTTGGTTTTATCACGAATGTACATGAGGAAATATTAAAATCTACGCTTATAGTGGGGGCTGGTCGTGTTGCGATAGAAACCTTGTTATTAGGAAAACCTTTAATTGCATTTGGTGAAGCTTGTTATCATGGACTTATTAGCCCAGCTAATATTAACGATGCTATTGATTCTAATTTTGGAGACATTGTTGCTAATAACGATCCATTCATATTACAAAAAGAACGAGTTATTAGTGATATCATCCAGGGCTTAACTTCACCTCAAGAAACACACATAGAAATTGAAGAAGTCTTAAAGCAATATTCTATAAATTCTGTTTATTCTGAGATAAAAAAAGTTTATCAGTCTGCATACATCCAAAAATATACTCCTCAACATATTCCGATCTTAATGTATCACAAAGTACCTACTCGCACATTGGATAGTAAGCATCGAATTTTTGTGACCAAAAATAATTTTAAAAAACACTTACGATTCTTCAAACTAAGAGGGCTTACATCCATTACATTCAAAGAATATAATGATTATAAAAGAGGAAAATTAGATTTTAGAAAATTTCCAAAAAAACCATTTATCCTCACTTTTGATGATGGATATGCAGATAATTTCACGAATGCACTTCCTTTAACAAAAAAATATGGATTTAAAGGGGTGATTTATTTACTGGGAGATTTTGAAAAACTTATGAACTTTTGGGATAAAGGAGAATCCATGGAATCTATCCAATTAATGACTATTGATCAGAAAAAAGCATTTGTGGAAGAACAGTGGGAAATCGGAGCACACACTATGACTCATGTTCATCTACCCTTGTTAAATGACTCTGAAATTACAACGGAACTTTCTGAAAGCAAAAAGAATATAGAGGCTATATTAAATACATCTGTAATTTCATTTGCTTACCCATACGGAGATTTAGATAATCGTGTTAAATGCCTCGTAAAAGAAGTTGAATTTAGCTTTGGCGTAGCTACAGACTCAGGAGGGATGACTATTGAAGAAGATGAATTTCAAATTTTTAGAGTGAATGTTTTCCCAGAAGATGGTTGGTTTCAAATGTATAAAAAAACTTCTAGTTGGTATCGGTCTTATTTTAAGAAAAAGAAAGGGAAATAAAAGAAGATTATCAATCTAACAATACAACTTTAGTCGTATAATTATCATCTAAAAACACATTGTAAACTCCTGATTTTAATTGTGATAAATCTATCATTTGGTTTGAAAAATTCAATGTTGTAGATAAAACAATTTCCCCTAATTGATTTTTTAGAATAAGTATTTTAAGATCATTATTATTTCGTGTCAAAGTGATAAATCTAGAAGTCGGATTTGGAAACACATCTATCTTATTCTCCTGTAAAGTCTTAAATTCTGCAACACGAGTAAAAACCTGTTTATTATAGATTAACTTATCAAAAATATTGTCTACAATTTTTCTGATTACTACACTATCTTTTCCAGAAATCCCACCAGTTCCAGAATTTGGTGTTTTTCCTGTAAACGTATTAAAGGCAGTATTTACAATAATTCCTGAATTTACCATTTTCTGAAAAACAATAAAGGTACCATATCCTGAATGTTTATTATAATGATCTACAGGATCCGCTTTGTCGTAGCCTATTAACTCAATGTTGTAAAAATTTAACTTTTCTACATCAATTATTGGAATCCCATTCTCATCTGTTCCGTTTATAAGTGTTCCATCATATTCATAGGATTGACAAGAAACAAAATCAAAAAATTTTAAGCCCGTATTTTCCAGTAAAGGTGAATGAGGATTGATTATAGTGTATCCATAATTCCCATGATTTTTATGCATTCCATATGCTCCATGCGGCCAATCGCAACCAATACTAGACACCGTAGAGTAATTTAAATCTCCATTTGCCCATTCAATTGTTTTTAATGCTTTATCTTCAATCGGGTCTTCTTTCGCATCTTTATAACAAACCAATAAATCATCTTCAATTCGTACTTGCCACCCCATGGTATTTCCAGATAATACAACTGCATCATTACCAAGGTTCACAAACTTATCAAAATTTTCTCTGGCCTTTCGTGACCAATATTCGCTATGACCAATAATGACTATAAGTTGACTGGATGAAATTTCAGTATAATCTTCCATGTCTTGATCTGAAATATACTGAAAAGTAAATTCTTTTTTATGAGAAACCCACTTGAGAAATTCTGTACATGCTAGTCTAACCTCGTTGATGATAAAAGGAGATAGAGGCCTTAAAAAAGTTACTGTATTTGCTTTAGTTTTAGCTGTAGAATTAAAATTATATAAGCTTTTACCTCCACTATTATTATAAGCATTTTCAGTGTTTGTAGGATATACAATGGTAATTTGGGCATTTTTATCATCGTTCTTAATAATAAAAAAAACTTTATTTTCGAGTGAATAAATTCCAGTATGTAAATGAATCGGTAAATAGGTTGAATAAGCTTTATACCCGTAATTCACCCATGGTTGAAATTCGTTTTTTTCTTGGTGATCAACTGTAAGATATACAGAATCAATTATTTTGTGGTTAATGTTTAAAATATAAAACCATCTTTGATTTTTTTCAGCTGAACTCAAGTAAAACTTAATTGTATCAACTGATTTATAAGAAGTTTTATCAGAATATCCTTCCTCTAATTGATCAAATGAAAAAATAAAATTGGTGATGAATATGAAAGATAAAACAAAAATAAATTTCATTGAAAAAGTATTAATGGCTATTAAATTTAAAAATGGAATCAAAAATAGTTAATTATTTTTATCGACACAATAAATAGTATATAAACATAAACAAATACGTTAATTAATATATTAACAACTGCTTAAATACATACTAATACAGTAGGGATTTATATAAAAACGTAAATCATCATACTATTTACAAAGTATCCGCGTTGAATAAATATACACCTATCTCTTTTAGTATTCATTAAATATTCTCGATCATGGCGACACCTAATTCTCCGCTAGAAAAATTAGCGAAAGTAATCGTTTACACCCTTATTATTGGTTCGGTAAGTATATTTTGCTATCACGTGATAGTTAGCGAATCACATTTAAATGCCAAGCAACACGAACATTTGAAAACAGATGCAAATCCATTGAAAAACTTGGTCATTCACAATGGTAGAGATACTCTTATTCAACTGAATTCAGGTTCTAGAATTATCATTCAAAAAGAAACATTTACCGATGAGAAAGGTCAAGTCATATCAGGAAATGTCAACCTACACTACCGTGAATTTAACAACATCGCAGAGACATTGCTTGGTAACATTCCGATGGATTATGATTCTGCAGGTCGACAATACCACTTTGAATCAGCCGGCATGTTTGAAATAAACGCAGACGCAAATGGTCAGATAGTGAAAATTCAACCTTCTAAACAAATTCAAGTTCAACTCGCATCCTTAGATCGACGTGTAGATAAATTCAATCAATATTACTTAGAAAACCGCGATGGAAATTGGAAATACCTAGGTAAAGACACCCCGTTTACCGTTGAAAAAATGAAGCCCTTACGCGAACCTCTTCAGGTAAATACCTACACAAATCAAAATCCTAAAAAAGCTGATGCGATTACGGAATTAAACCCAGATAAACAGCATTTTAATATCGAAATTCCAAAAAATGCATTCCCAGAACTACAAGGGTATACCAACTTGCAATTTGAAGTGTCGTCACTAAACAATACATTTGACCCTTCAAAAACAGAACAAGATTGGGTCGATGTAGAAATTGAAAAATTTGGAAACGGTCGTGATTACAAGTTTACGTTTGTAGGTTTGAAAGAAAACTATGCAGTCATTGCTTATCCAGTATTAGATTCACTTAACTACCAAGATGAGTTCAATAAATTTGAAAAGATGCACGCTTCAGTGCTTATCAAAAAAGAAGAAGCAAAGAAAAAGCAAATTGAAACACAAAAAGTTTTGGAAAAAAACAGACAAGATTTTGAACTTGCAACTCAAAATTACCGTCTAGCAAATGGGGGAACCAGGAGCCTTAGTTCAGATTCTTCTATATTAGCTTCAATGAAGGTCGTGACTACTCAATCGGTCGATCAAATTTTATATCGTGCCTTTCAAGTGAAAAATTTTGGCATTTACAATTCGGATTGTCCACAAAATCTTCCGAATGAACTAATAGTCAAAGCTGAGTTTGAAGATGCTGCAGGAAACATAATACAACCACAAACTATTTATTTGATTGAAAAAGGTAAAAATGCAGTATATACCTATTATAGCGGTTCAAAATTTGGATTTAATCCTTCTTCAGAAAATGTGATTCTTATGATTATTAACACGAAGCTCTATGTTGTAAAATCCGAGGAATTTGATAAAATAGAAAAAGGCGACAAATCGTATACGTTTTTGACAAGATTAATCCTAAAAACGAAATTCAAAGAATCCGACATACTAGCATTAATATAAATACCATGAAACTCATAATTATTTTAGCAGCTTTAAGCATTAACACTTTTATTATCTACTCTCAAAAAACATCTGTTACCACTTTTAAAATCAGCGCTACAAATATATCCATTTTCCCACGTGAGCAATTTGTTTACGTGGGGCTGGAGAATCGTATCAAGGTAAGCTGTAAACCGAAAGGAATTCCTTTTAGTTGTAAGGTAAGCAATGGGAAACTTAAGAAAATCAATGACAGTGTTTTTGTTATCAGTAGTCCATTACCGATTCAAACCTTACTTTCTATTTATCAAGTAGATTCTAAAGGAAAAGAACATGTAAATAGTACAAAAATATACGATTTCATACCTTTCCCAATTGTCAGATTTATGGGGATTAAAAGTGATTCAGCTACCAATCGTATGGGATTAGCAATGGGTAATTTTCAGATAGAATATCAAGGAAAAAAGAAAATTCCTGTGAAAAGTTTTAAAATTGAAATTTACAACAATAACAAAATTTACGCAGATAGAACGCTGGGAAATCGTTTGAGTAAAAAAATGTTACACGAAACTTACAAACTTAGACCTGGTATGGTAGTTACGTTTTCAGACTTTACTTATCAAGCTCCCGATGGTTCGATACAAACAGAGCCGTTTTTTAGAATGTTTATCATTGCTGATGATCCGAATCCAATCAATTTTGATTTGTAAACATTTTAATTGTTGGAATTAAAGTTCATTTATAAAAATATTTTAACCCTAACATACTAATAAATTGAGATTTACGTTTTACAATAGAATACAATCCCACGATTATGAAAACCAACTTCGCTATCATTCTCCTACTTGGAGGAATTGCTTCATGCACCCCCGCTAGTCATGTTTCATACACATTAAAAAATCTTAGTTCATCATCATTTACTATTCAACTATCCTACGATCAACGAGATACTTCAATATTAATCAAAGCTAACGAAGAAAAGAAAATCGCCTACTTTAATCGTTCTGAAGTGAAACCTTCTTTTTTCAGTAAAATAAATATTGTTACCTCCCGAAATAAGAAGTTTTTATTGAATTTGAAGGATGAAAATTCGTGGCGCTTTTCTTTGAAAAGTAAAGATTATTTTAAGTCGAGTCGAGGTGAGTATCACGTGGATATATTAGATACTGACTTTAAGTAAATTTCTACTAATGATAATTACATAAATACCAATAAGTTTCATTAAAAATGAAACTTATTGGTATTTATTGACTTCTAATACTTAAACTTTTGTTAATCTTTCCAACAGCCCTTTATAGCCGCTCAACTCCATTTTGATTGATCCAACCATTAATTTTGCTTCAATTAATAACGGAATTTTATTCGCATCAGCCGTAATATAAAAATTACAATCTTCTTCATGTTTAAAAATTCGACCGGTTTGAACAACTGGATTAAAAAGGTAACATTTGTATTTTCCTGTACGAATGGAAATTGTTTTAATTCCTTTGTATTTTATTTTTATAGGAAAAACCTTTTCATCTACATAAGAGTTAATCACAAATATATCTCCTTTTTTAGCGTTTTCGTAATCAAACGTTCGCGCATAATAAAACGATGAAAGCATGTCTTGTACATAACTTGGAGCGTCATCTACTTTTTCCTTTCCATTATCAATCACGTTCGCATGTTGATAGAACTTATATTCTTGGTTTATTTTATATCCTCCTTCGTCGATATCGCGTTTAAACAGGTGAGGGAATACTCCGTCTTCATCTATATAGGTTTCATACTTATCGCGCACTTTGAAAAACCAATCAAATGCCCCTAAACTTCTGCCGGTACCAACACTATGGATTACATCACGTCCGTTCAACTTCGCATCTTCTTTTTTTAGCTCTAATCGCGCAGTACCTGCATCGATAATCCCATAGTGAATTACATAATCTAATTGTTCACCTGCACGAAATGATTGATTTTCAATTTTTCGTAGTTCTTTGGAAGAAATACCAGTTGTAATAGGATCTACTGTTGCTGTTGTAAACGATAATAAACCTGTGACAGCAGTTAAAAGGACAATCTTTTTCATGGCAAAATAATTTAAAGATTCATATAAAATTATATAATCAAATTAAGTGCCAAAAAAAAGGGGCCTAAGCCCCCTTTAATGTATTTATTTTATTATTGTGCCATTTAGAGTCGCAATGCATTGCGACTCTAATGGATAAAACCAAAACCTTTATTTACGTTTTTCGAATCGCAATTTCACCGCATCCACCACATAATACATCATTGGCACCACGATAATTGTCAAGAACATCGAACTTAACAAACCACCAATTAATACCCATGCCAGACCATTTTTCCATTCTGCACCAGATCCTTTTGCAATTGCAATTGGAACCATACCTATTACCATCGCAATTGTCGTCATTAAGATTGGGCGCATACGTTCTTTAATTGCTTCCAATAAAGCCTCTGTAGTATTTTTACCCGTTATTTTCAAATGATTGGTAAAATCGACAATCAAAATCGCGTTTTTAGCCACCAATCCAAGTAACATAATCATACCTAACATTGTGAAAATACCGATGTTTGAGGATGAGAAATTCAATGCTAGCAAAGCACCAATTAATGCTACCGGAATCGAGAATAATACAACAAAAGGATAAATAAAATTATCGTATAATGCCACCATGATTAGGTATACCAATACTAAACCAATTAACATCGCTGTACCCATTGCACCAAATCCTTCTTTTTGTCGTTTCACTTCACCACCCCACGTTAACCTTACATTATCGTTCAATGGTTCTTTCTCTAAATATTCATTGATTTTTTGAGCTAAGGTCCCTCCTGCTGTACCCAATACATAGGCACGAACAGTTGTTGAGCTTAACCTGTTTTTACGCTCTAACGAACCAAAGCCATTCTCAATAGAGATATTTGCAAACTCTTCTAATTCAACTACATTCCCTTTAGTTGTCGTAAAGCTCATGTTTTTGATATCATCGACATTTTTACGATCTCCTTGATCCATAATCACACGAATATCATATTCATTCGCATTCTCTGAGAAATTGGATGAAGAATTACCTGATAACGCATTTTGTAATTGCATACCAACAACAGCAATCGGCAACCCTAATTGACCCATTTTTTCACGATCTAGTTCAACACGAATTTCTGGTGTAATATCATCGGTCGAAATAGTTGGATCTTTTGCTCCTGGCATCAATAAGATTGCTTTTTTCAAACGTCTTGCTTCTTCCATTAACAAATCTGAATCGTTACTTGATAAGAAAATTTCGATTGGTGCTTCCTCCGATTCAACCATACCGATATTGATGGTTTTTACTTCAATACCAGGAAATTTATGTTCAATTTTCTCGCGAATTTTACTCATATACATTGCCGTTGGAAAATGGTCTTGTACATGATCATTCAACTTCACAGTTAACTCAGAACGCGATTCATTTCCGAAAGATGCTGCTCCCATACCTGCACTTGGTCCACCAACATTAGAGAATACCATCTTCACATCTTTTTGTGCAAGTATGAATTGTTCAATGGCATAGGTAGTTGCATTATTTTCTTCAAATGGAGTACTCTTATCATATTTCAATTTAACCATGAATTTACCTTGGTCACCTTGTGCTACGAACTCTTGACCAACAATTCCTGTACCCATAACAGCAAACGAAGCGATGAACAATACTAAGACTCCTATGGAAGCAACTATTTTATGCTTCAAGACCCATGCTACCAATAATACGTATTGATCTGTAAAAATGGTAATGCGACGTTCTACCCACATCAATATTCGATGGAATGGGTTGGATTGTTTTAAGACTGTTTCTTTCGCAAAACGAGATGCTAACCAAGGTGTTAAAGTAAAACAAACAAATAAGGACATCAAGGTAGAAATAACAACAACAATGGAAAATTGATGAAGGATATCTGAAATAGTACCTTGAACAAATACAACAGGTGTAAATACTACCACATCCACAAACGTAATTGCAAGGGCAGTGAATCCAATTTCATTACGACCATCTAACGCTGCTTGACGTTTATCTTTCCCCATACTTAAGTGTCGGTAGATATTCTCCAAGACCACAATCGAGTCATCCACCAAGATACCGATCACCAATGACATTGCTAATAACGTCATCAAGTTTAAGGTATATCCAAGAAGATACATGGCGATGAATGTTGAAATTAACGATGCAGGAATAGAGACTAATACAATGAATGCATTACGCAAACTATGTAAGAATAAAATCATTACTAACGCTACCAAGAAAACTGCTAGTTCCAAATCGTGGAATACAGCATCAACCGCTTGAATAGTTGGTACAGAAGTATCTGTTGCAACCTCAAACTTTAATCCTTCTTTCTTGTATTTTTTCTCTAAGGCTTTGAATTTCTCCTGTGTTAATTTTGAAAGAATTACCGCATTTGCATCCGATTGTTTTTTGATACGTAAACCAATCCCGTTCATCCCATTATATCTACTAATCGTCAACTGATCTTTCAACCCATCGTAAACATCCGCAACGTCTTTCAATTTAACAGTTGAGGTACCGTTTGAACCCAATACCAAGTTTTGAAGTTCTGTAACTGTCTTATATTTTCCTGCTAAACGAACTGTCATTTGCTCGTTTAAATCTTTTACTTTTCCTGTTGGAAACTCAACATTCGCCGAAGCAATTGCTTGATTTATAGCAATCAATGACAATCCAGCTAATTTAGCTTTTTGTTTGTCAATATTTACACGGACTTCACGTTCTTCTCCACCAAGTACATTTATTTCACCAACTCCTTGTGTTTGTTTCAACATTGGAAGAATATCTTCTTTCATTAACTCAAAGAATGCGCGATCTTCTAGATTTTTAGACGTAACACTTACTTGAAGTACAGGTGAAGCATTTGGCTCAATTTTAGAAATAACAGGTGTTTCTGCATCGTCTGGAAGATTCTTTTTTAACCCTTCAATTTTTCGTTGAGCATCCTGCATTACTTGTTCTAAATCTGTTGAGTGTTCAAACTCTAACAATACCATAGAAGCATTTTCTAATGAGAATGAAGTAACTTCTTTGATTCCTTCCAAACCACTCAGCCCATCTTCCATAGGTTCAGACACTTGACTTTCGACAATCGAAGGAGAAGCACCCGGATATGGGGTTGTGATCGTTAACATTGGTGGAGAAAAATCAGGTAATAATTGATAACTAAGTTGATTGTAACTTAGCATCCCTCCTCCAATAAGTATTGTAAAAATTACAATAATTAAGGAAGGTCGTTTGATCGCAATTTCCGTAATAGTCATAATACCAATTATTTAATAAGTACGTTTGAATTGTTTTGTAAATTAATTTGACCTTTTACGATCACAACATCATTTACTGATAAACCATCTACCACTTCAATAAATTCTCCATCGCTGGTACCAGCAGAGAAAGAAACTAATTTAGCTTTTCCATTGCGAACAACATATAGTTGTGGGTGTTTCGTAGATCCTACTAAGGCTTTTCGAGCCACAGACAAAGCATTTTTAGCAGTAGCGTTTGCTAACTTCACAGAACCATACATTCCTGCCATAATTCTATTTTTTCCTGAATTTTTTACTGCAATTTCCACTTTGAAGTTATGGCTAGCATCTGCTTTTACACCAATAGAAGATACCGTTCCTTGGAAATCTATATTATCATAAACATCTACATTAATCACTACTTTTTGACCTTCTTTGAATTTAAGGATGTCGCGCTCTGGTACTGAAATATTTAATTTAACAGAAGAAATATCTGTAATTTCAAATAATGGTGTACCTACTCCGATTACACTTCCTAAATCAATCATTTTCTTAGTAATTACCCCTGTAAATGGTGAGGTTATAGCCGTATTTTTAAACTGTTTTTTGATCAGTTTATAATTCGCTTCTGCAGCTTTTAATGCCAATTTAGTTTTTTCATTTTGAACACCAGAAATCGCATTTTCTTTGATTAAATAGTTGTTACGCGCATCATCATTTTTTTGACTTTCCACTTGAATAGCCGCATTTTCTAATTGTAACGACAACATTTCATCATCCAATTTTGCTAAAATCTGTCCTTTTGAAACTTTATCTCCATCTTGAACATTCATACGAATAATTTTACCCGCTACATCCGAACCAATTAAATTTTGTTTGTTTGGGTCAAATGTTCCTAGGTAAGAAAAAGAATTTTCAAAGGAATGAAAAGTAGGCTTTGAAACATTTACTAAAATAGCAGTTGTAGTATCGTGTATATACAATTTAGCCTGAACTTTTTGTTTATTGTTTTTTAATTTTACTACGCTGATTGCTACCAATACAATTGCGATACCAATAATCGTTATTACTCTCTTATTCATATTCGTTTATTTTATATTTCCTGTTAATTTTAATAATTCCAATTCTGCTTGACGTAGTTGTACGAAGGCTACAACTACATTTGTTTGAGCCTGATATAAATCATTCTCACTTTTTAGTAAATCATTCGAACTAATTACACCTTGTTCAAATGAAAACTTAGCTTGTTTTTGTACTTTTTCAGACAATATCAATTGCTCTTGAGAAATTTGAAGTGATTGCGTTTGAATTTCTACTTGTTTTTGGGCATTGATAATGTTTACATCTAATTGTTTTTTAGAATAATCGAGTTGGTCCGCGATTTTTCCACGTTGTAATAAATTCACTTTTGATTTGTGATGTTTTTCAAAACCATCAAACAAGGTCCAATCCAATTTCAATCCAACAAAAGCTCCATCTATACCTTTTCCAAATTTATTTTCTGGACGGTAGTTATAACTGTATAAGTATGTCCCGTACATAGAAAGTACTGGTAAATAAGCCATTCTAATTCCTTTAAGTTCTACCAAATTCAAACGTTGTTGTGCTTGAAGCAATTGAATATCTAAGGCTTTTACTCCTTTTTGTTCTTGCAAAAGAGAACGCTGAACTGCTCCTTCTTGTTGAAATTCTACTTTATCATTGATTGTTTTCCCAATCATTAATTTTAAATAATTCTCTGTTTTTTCCTTCGTTGAAATCAATGTCTGCTCTTGATTTTTCAAGGTTAAACGTGTAATATTTAATTTGTCTAATTCTGTTGCAATCACTAATTTTTGCTCAAGCATTGCTTTCATGTTGGCGATCATTTTGTCCATGTTTACGATGTTTTCTTGAACAAATGATAATTGCTTGTGAACCGCTTGTAAATTGTAATAGGTCTGAATTAACTGGTATTTTACATTTTGTTCGGTCAATCCTGCTTGAATTTCAGACACCTCTTGATTAATTTTTAAGGTTTTGATGGCAGCATTTAACTGAGGATTAAATAACACTTGATTCAACTGAACTGTATTACTGATATTCACTGGAACACCAAATTGAACAGCAACATATGTACCAGGTGCACCACCAGCAATTTGTCCAGGAATCAATTGTCCAGGAATCACTGCATTATATCTATAATCCCCAGCATAAATTAATTTAGGTAGTAATGCTGATTGATATGCATCAATTTGACTTGCACTCATCGCTACATCCACACGTGCATTACGAATGATTACATTGGCAGTATCTGCCATTTTTAGGCACTGTTCCAGATTAAGAGTTTGTGCTTTAATCGACACAGATAAAAGTAAAATGGCTATTAATAATAGTGTGTTTTTCATAGACTTACAATTAATTAGTATAAAATCAATGTATTTTAAAGAACAAATATAAATATTAAAAATCGTGTAAATTATTTACCATGTAAATAATCGACGAAGAGCAGAATTGAAGGGGTGAGAAGAGAGATGCGAGGGATGGAAGAGTGTGAGGAGGCTAGTTCGGGCTAGTTCGAACAAAGTAAAAGACAATCCAACACAACAAAATTATATATAGTAAAAAAGGCGACTGCTATGCAATCGCCTTAAAACAGGATATTTATTTTTTTTACAAATCAAATTTAATCCCTTGAGCTAAAGGTAAACTATCTGAGTAATTAATTGTATTTGTTTGACGACGCATATATACTTTCCAAGCATCTGATCCAGACTCACGTCCACCACCAGTTTCTTTTTCACCACCAAATGCTCCACCAATCTCAGCACCAGAAGTTCCGATATTCACATTCGCAATACCACAATCCGAACCTGAAGCTGCTAAAAATGATTCTGCTTCTTTCAAGTTGTTTGTCATGATTGCAGAAGATAACCCTTGAGGCACTGCATTTTGCATTTCTATTGCATTTTCTACACCACCAGAGTATTTCATGATGTAAAGAATTGGTGCAAAAGTTTCGTGTTGAACAATTTTAAATGAATTTGATGCTTCCGCAATCGCTGGTTTCACATAACATCCTGATTCATATCCTTCACCAGAAAGCACTTCGCCTTCTACTAACACTTTACCTCCTTCAATAACAACTTGTTTTAATGCGTGTTCGTAAGCAGCAACGGCATCTTTGTCGATCAGTGGTCCAACGTGCATATTTGTATCTAATGGATTACCAATTTTTAATTGACCATATGCTTTTACAATCGCATCTCTTACTACATCGTACACATCTTCGTGGATAATCAAACGACGTGTCGAAGTACAACGTTGACCAGCAGTACCAATCGCGCCAAATACAGCACCTGGAACAACCACTTTTAAGTCAGCAGTTGGAGTAATAATAATTGCATTGTTACCTCCTAACTCTAATAATGATTTACCTAAACGAGCACCAACAACTTCACCAACCGATTTACCCATACGCGTAGAACCAGTAGCAGAGATTAACGGAACACGTGTATCTGCTGTTAATAATTTTCCAATTTCTGCACCACCAATCACTAAACAAGAAACTCCTTCAGGAACATCATTATCTGTAAATACTTCTTCGGTTATTTTCTGACAAGCAATTGCAGTTAATGGTGTTTTTTCAGAAGGTTTCCAAATACAAACATCTCCACAAACCCATGCCAATGCAGTATTCCAATTCCAAACAGCAACTGGGAAATTGAATGCAGAAATAATACCTACTAATCCCATTGGGTGGTATTGTTCATACATTCTATGACCTGGACGCTCAGAGTGCATTGTTAAACCGTATAATTGACGTGATAAACCGACTGCGAAGTCACAGATATCAATCATCTCTTGCACTTCACCCAACCCTTCTTGTAAAGATTTACCCATTTCGTAAGAAACCAATTTACCAAGTGGTTCTTTGTATTCACGTAATTTTTCTGCTAATTGACGAACAACTTCTCCACGTTTAGGCGCTGGAACTTGTCTCCATTGTTTGAATGCATTTTGTGCTTTGTCAACAATTTTTTGGTATTCTGCTTCTGTTGCAGCAGTTACAGAGGCGATTAATTTACCATCTACTGGAGAGTAAGAATCAATCGTTTCTCCTTTGGTTTCATACCAAAAGCTTCCTGTTGATGCGCCACTATTTGTAGTTTCAATTCCTAATTGATCTAATATTTCTTGAATTTCTAATCCTGCTTGTACTTCAGCCATAATTTTGTTTTTTAGTTAAAACAAAGTTATACCTTTTGGTTTAGAATATCAAAAAGTAAGGACTTAAAATATTTTGAAAAAAATAATCTAATTTGTATATTTGATTAAAAATGAAACTATGGCTTTTACACTTCATATCAAAGACTCCTCAAATCCAAAAGTACTTGCTTTTATGGAGTATGTAAAATCTTTGGATTTTGTGAAAATTATAGAAGAAGAAAAAATCAATTATCCTTCAATGAGTGATGAAGAAATCATTGAAAGAGTTTTTGTTACACGTCAAGAAATCAAAGAAGGAAAATTAATTTCACAAGACGAATTATTAGAAAAAATCAAGAAGTGGTAGAATGGTGATAAAATGGACATATTCTGCTGAAAAAGATTTAGAAATAATTTATAAATTTTACCTAAAAACTTCTAATAAAAAAGTAGCAAATAAAATTATAAATGAAATAGTTACTGCTACTGATTCATTGAATTTAGGATTGTATCTAGGTCAAATTGAACCATTGCTATCCAATTATTCAGAAGGGTATAGATACCTTATAAGTAATCACACCAAAATAATCTACACTATAAATGAAGATTACATATTAATCACCCATGTTTTTGACACACGTAGAAGACCAACTAAATTGAAAAAGAGATAGTTTTATCCTTGTGGAAATTCCCCGTTTTTCTTTTGTTCTTCGATGTCCTTATCAACCACTTCTAATTCTTGAAAAAATTCTTCCCCGTAAGCTCTAATTATCGGTTCTTTTAAAAACTTGTACACCTTTACATCTAACTGCTCACCACAAGCACATGCTGGAGAACAAATATCCCAGGTATTGTAATTCAAGGCTTCAAATTCCTTAAATTTCTTTGCTCGAATTGGATATAAATGACACGAAATAGGTTTTTTAAAATCTAACTTTCCGTCTTTATGCGCTTGTTCAATCGCACACAATGCCGTTCCTTTGTCGTCAAAAGCAACAAAAGCACATTCTTTCTCGTTCACTAAAGTTGTGACTGGTTCATTATCCCAATCCATATAAAACACTCCCGTTTCCTCTACAGCATCAAGTCCTTCTTGGCGCATGTAAGGTTTGATTACCTCCAAGTTATCCTCTATGATAGAAACCTCTTCAAAGGTTAATGGAGCGCCTGAATCTCCTTCAATACAACAAGCACCTTTACAAGCACTTAAGTCGCACACGAATTTTTTTTCGAATAGGTCTAGGGAAACGATTTTATCTTGGATTTCTAGGAGCATGGTATGGAAGATTTTAGTGTAAAAATAGTAATTCACTTTATAGAATGAATAAAATAGTTTAAATTTGCTTAAAAGACTAAATAATGAAAGCTCAAAGTATCACTTTTCAAACCAAAAATGTAAAAGACTTAAATATTCTTAAAGCAATTGGCGAAGCTTTACATTTACAATTTGCAATTTCGACTAGTTCCGAGACTACTTATGATGCTGATTTTGTAAAAAAAATTGAAGAAGGAATCAACGATAAAAACAACGGAAATTTCACATCTATTTCGAGTGAAGATTTAAAAAATCTATGGAAATAGTTTTTACATCAAGAGCAACTGAAGATCTTAATTTCTTTATTAAATCTGGAAATAAAAGTATTCTAAAAAAGATTTCTCAATTAACTGACAACATGAGGATTAATCCAACTCAAGGATTAGGAAAACCTGAACAATTAAAACATTCATTAAGTACATGTTGGTCTCGAAGAATAAACAAAGAACATAGAATTGTTTATCAAATCGAAGAAAATATAATTTACATTTACTCCTTAAAAGGACATTATTAAACTTTAACTATTTTTTCCTGATTACCGAATAGAGGTCAACATCTCCTTCATGGTATCAAACATAAAATCAGCAAGGATTAATTTAGGGTTTGGATAATGCGTTTTCTCCGGAATACATACCACTTTCATCCTTGCAGCTTTTCCTGAAATAACTCCGTTGATACTATCTTCTATGACTAAACATTTTAAGGGATTAACACCTAATTTTTCAGCGGTAGTTAAATAAACTGCTGGATGTGGTTTACCATAGGCTTCATGTTCAGCCGAATGGGTAAAATCGAAATACTGTTTAATGGATAAGGTTTCTAACACACAATTAATTAATACAGAATAAGAGGAAGTTGCTAAACCGATTTTCAACCCTTTTTGTTTCAGAAAAGACAACGTTTCAAGTACCCCAACCAAAGGTTTACCATTGGATGAAATTAGTTCAACCATTTTATCTACAATGCGTTGTTCGACCTCCTCTGGACTAACTCCTTCCCATGGACTATGTTTATACCAATAATTAATTACCTCATCGATACGTAAACCAACTGTTTGTTGAAAATCTTTCACAGTTAATGGACATCCCACGGAATGAAACACCTCCCCCATTGCAATTTTCCAAACTGGTTCAGAATCAATTAAGACCCCATCCATGTCGAAAATTACAGCTTCAAAATCTGAAATATTTAATTGATCGATCATTTGAGTTCCATTTTATACAATTTACCCCCACCAACTATTTTTTGAACTTCATCGGTAATGTAAATTTGGTGATTATCCCTTGTAATAATTGCTTCTTTTTGAGAATAAGGCTTTGTAAAATGCTGTTCTTGAAACTCCCATTTTCCCTGTTGATAGTTATAAATCAAAAATCGGTTGTACGTTAACAAATAGAGTTTATCTTTATAAATCGTTGCAGCGGTTACGGCATCTTTCATAAAGCCTTTGTTTCCAATAAACAATTCAAAACTCTTATGAGCTACATGTTTTCCAGGTGTTGTTGGAACTTTATAACAAAAGGTATATCCATTAAAAGGATTTGCCCTGCATTTTGTAAAAATTAAGAGTGAATCATTGTGATATGCTAAACCTTCTGCATCAAAATTTTTCAAGGAATCAATCGGCGGAAATGCATGTTGATCTGGATATGAAAAAGTGATAATTTCAGCAATTATTTTTTCTTTACCCAAAAGTTGATGCATCGAAATTTTATAAATTGTAAGTGATTTTCTATCATTATTATTGTTCCCAATATCCCCAACATAAATATTCCCTTGATCATCTGTACAAATATCTTCCCAATCTGTGTTGACAGCATTTTCAATCACTACTTGATGGATTAATTTGCCTTTTAAACTTACAAAATAAAGCGTGGTTTTATCTCCACTATCATTATGGGTAATTAAGAGACTGTCGTTGTAAAAAGCTAAGCCTGAAGATTCGTTTACACGTTCTGGCAATGTTCCAATACGCACTAATTTCTGACCATAAGCACTGAAATTACCTAATAATAAAACAATT